>JACCWY010000249.1 GCA_013697395.1 Chloroflexota bacterium
GCGTGGAGGTCGGGATCTCGCCCGGGGTGCACTCCTCGGTTGGCGCGAACGTCGCGTCGATCGGTCCCGGGAACGGCGTGCGAACGCTCGCGTTCAGCTCGTCCTCCCGGCCGGTCCACTCCTCGATCCACGCCGTGTTCGCGTCTTCCCACGGCGGTCGCTCCTCCTCCCAGCCGACGAGATCCAGGAAGAGCTCCTCGTCAGGCTCGGGTGGCGAAGGCTCGGCCGACGGATCCGGCGAGGCGGATGGCGCCAGGGTGGCGAAGTCGCCGCAGCCCTCTTGCCAGATCTTGCCGGTGACGACCTCGATCCGCACCTCGCGGTGGGTCGTATCGGGCTCGGACGGCTGGCGGTCCGCGCGCGTGATCTCGTTGACGGTCGTCAGTGTGAACTCGCCGGGCAGCATGCCGCTGACGGCGTCGATCGTGACGTCGGCCATGCCGTCGGGGCGGGCGAAGTCGTGCACCGGCAGCTCGTTGAGGGCCGCGACCTCGGCCATGTAGTCGTGCCAGATGAAGGTCGGCCCATCGGCGGCAAAGACGTCCTCGATGGCCGAGAAGTCGCTGTTTCCAACCCAGACGCCGGTGACGATCGCGCCATCGGTGACCGCCGGATCGGGATTGGGCGCGAGGTAGCCGACAGCCTGGAGGTCGCGGAAGTCGTTGGTGGTGCCGGTCTTCAGGGTGGCAGGCCGGCGGCTCCCGTCGGGTGCCGGGAGCTGGAAGCGCGGCCCCCAGAGCGGGTTGGCGGCCGGATCGGTGTTGTCGGCCAGGATGTCGGTGACGAGGTAGGCCGACTGTGCCGACAGGACCTGCTCAGGATCGTCGGCATCCGTAGCATGGTCGTAGATGACGTTGCCATCGGAGTCCTCGATGCGCTCGATCAGGTACGGCGGCACGAACTGCCCGGCGTTGGCGATCGCGCCATAGGCTGCCGCGAGATCGAGCATGTGCACCCCGATCGTGCCCAGCGTCAGCGATGGCACCGCCACCCCGTCCTCCTGCCGTGGATCCCAGTCGAGCCCGAGCCGCTCGGCCATGCTGACGACGTTCTCGGTGCCGACCAGCTGCTGGATCTTGGCGACCGGGATGTTGAGCGAATACTTCAGCGCATCTCGCACGCGCACCGGACCGCGCTCACGATTGTCCGCGTTGGGCACCGAATAGCCGTCGACGATTTCACCCTGGACGTCCATGAGCATCGTGGCCGGCGTGATGACGCCGGACTCGAAGCCGGCCGCGTAGGTGATCGGCTTGAAGGCGGACCCCGACTGCCGGTAGGCCTGGCCGATGACGTCGAAGTTCGGCTGGTGCTCCGGCGTCGACTCGCCGAAGAAGTTGGCGCTGCCCACGTAGGCGAGCACGGCCCCGGTCCGGTAGTTCACGGTGACCATCGCGTCGTTGTTGATGTTCCGGCCCTGGAGCTGGCGGATCCAGCCCGCCTCGCCGGCCGCCGCCTCGCCGTACGTCGCGACCAGCTCCTCGTCCGAGAGCCGATCGAGGTCGTAGCCGATCTGGGCCCACTTCTCGGCGCTCTGCTGATAGCCCTCGTAGTCCAGCGTGGTGATGACCCGCAGCCCGCCGGTGTCGAGGAGCTCCTCTCCCTCGAGCAGGTCTCCGGCCTCGCGCCGCACGGCGTACACGAAGTGCGGCGCCAGGTACGCGTTGTCGTCCGGCGGCGCCAGCACGATATGCTCGGCGATCGCTGCCCGGTGATCTGCGTTGGAGATGAGCTCGGACTCGAGCATCTGGTCCAGCACGAAGTCGCGCACGGTGATGGACTGCGAGGTGGGTGGGACCACGAAGCGCGTGCCGCCCTCCACTTCCTCCTCGACCGCCTCGAGGCTCGGGTCGAGGCGCGACGGGGCGCGCACCAGCCCGGCCAGCATGGCGGCCTCGCTGATGCTGAGCTGCTCCTCCGGCGCGTCCGACGTGAGGTCCTTGTCGTAGTACGCGTTGGCGGCGGCCCAGATGCCGTAGGCATTGTTGCCGTAATACACCTGGTTCAGGTACATCTCGAGGATGTGGCGCTTGCCCTCTTCGCCCGGGTAGCGCTCGTCGAGCCGCAGCGCGAGGATGGCCTCCTTGATCTTGCGCTCGACCTGGCGATCCGGATCGGCCATCAGCTGCGCATCGAAGAGCCGCATGCGAACGAGCTGCTGGCAGATGGTCGAGGCGCCGGACACCGTCTCGCCGGCCTGGAAGTTCTGGAGCACCGCGCGCACGATGCTGCGCAAGTCGACGCACGGGTTCGTCCAGAAGGTCTGGTCCTCGGCCGCGACCTGCGCGTCGATCATGAGCTGTGGGATCTCGTCGAAGCTGATCTCCCGACGGTCCTCGACGGCGAACGTCGCGAGCTCGGTGCCGTCGCCGGAGACTACGGTCGAGCCCTCCACGAGGTCGAAGTTCTCGATGTCCTCGACGTTCGGCAGCCCCGTCGTGTACGACGAGTACACGCCGAGGATGAGCGCGAACAGGCCGATGGCCAGCACGCCGAACACGGCGAGGATCAGGCGGGGGAGCGCCGTCGTGCCCGGCCGTCGTCGTGGATCAGGCCCCCTGGCGCCGCGACGTGGCACGGGCCGGCCGCCCGGCGGTGGTGGTCGTCGGGTCATCGCGCGGCAGGGTAGCACGGATGTTCGGTGCGTATACTCATCGCCCGATGGACATGAATGCGGCGCCCGCCGGCGTGCTCGACGACCTCGAGTGGCGGCGGATGATCGCCGATCACACCGATCTCGACGCCCTGCGCACGGCAATGGATGCGGGTCCGATCACCTACTACGGGGGCTTCGACCCGACCGCCCCGAGCCTCCATTTCGGCAACCTGGTCCTCCTGGTCACGATGCGACGCCTCCAGCTGGCCGGCCATCGGCCGATCGGGCTGGTGGGCGGCGCCACTGGCCTCGTCGGCGACCCGAGCGGGCGATCCAGCGAGCGTGCGCTGCACGCGCCTGACGTGATCGATGCGTGGGTCGAGCGGATCCGGTCCCAGGTCGAGCGCTACCTGTCCTTCGAGGGCGCGAACGCGGCCACCATCGTCAACAACCTGGAGTGGACGGCCGAGATGTCGGCCCTCGACTGGCTGCGCGACATCGGCAAGCACTTCAGCGTGAGTCGCATGCTCGCCAAGGAGGCGGTGGCCGCGCGGCTGGAAGCCGGGGGCATCAGCTACACCGAGTTCAGCTACCAGGTCATGCAGGCGCTCGACTTCCTGGAGCTGTACCGGCGCAACGGTTGCACTCTCCAGCTCGGCGGCAGCGACCAATGGGGCAACCTCACGGCCGGCGTCGACCTCATCCGGCGTGTCGAGGGTGGCACCGCGCACGCCCTGGCCACGCCCCTCATCACCCGCCCGGACGGCCAGAAGTTCGGCAAGAGCGAGGGCGAGACGCTCTGGCTGGACCCCACGCTCACCTCTCCGTTCGCCTTCTACCAGTGGTTCCTCAACGTCGACGACAGCGTCGTCGGAACGTACCTGCGCGTCTTCAGCTTCCGCTCGCACGATGAGATCGGCGAGCTGGAGGCCGAGGCTGTCTCGCGGCCGGAATCCCGCGCGGCACAGCGTGCGCTGGCGGCGGAGGTCACCGAGCTCGTCCACGGTGCCGACGCGACACGCGCCGCCGTCGCGGCATCCGAGGCCCTCTTCGGCGGCGGCGACCTGCGCGTCCTCGACGCCGAAACGCTCGAGGCCGCGTTCGCCGACCTGCCGCGGGC
>JACCWY010000331.1 GCA_013697395.1 Chloroflexota bacterium
GTGGCGAGGTGGGGGCACCCATGATGGCGGTTACTCCTTGTCTGTCAGCCCGGGTGGACGGGGATGCTTGTATGGCGTTTGGAGCGGGCCTGATCGTTCACTCCTGGCCCGGGTCGTGCCTTGAGCAGGATTGAACGGTTGGCTGTCACCACCACGCCAATGATCCAAGCGGTACGTGACAGGAAGTTCGCGATGCGTTCTCGGCCACCGGCTCCCCGGCGTAGGAGGCTCGACTTCGGTCGAGCTGACGAACCGTGCTGACCGGTGAGCAAGAGCTGGTGGGTCGTGCCCAGCGCGGCGACCGCGAGGCCTTCACGGCGTTGGCCTCGCTTTACGTCGATCGCCTGTATGCCGTCGCGACGCTCATGCTCCACCGGCGTGACGCCGCGGAGGATGCCGTGCAGGAGGCACTGATCCGCGCCTGGCGCGACCTCCATGCGCTGCGTGACGCCGAGCGGGTGGGGGCCTGGCTGCGGCGCCTGGTGGTACGGGCCTGCTACGACGAGGCGCGCCACAGCCGACGACATGCCGCCCAGCTGACGGTCATGCCGATCCATGACCCCGCCGTTGCGGGCCACGAGGCGCCCGCCATCGCGCGCGAGGCGCTGGACCGCGCCTTTCGTCGCCTGAGCATCGATCACCGGGCCGCCATCGTGCTCCGGTACTTCCTCGACCTGTCGGTGCCAGAGATGGCAGACGCCATGAGCGTGCCACTCGGGACCGGCAAGTCGCGTCTGCACCACGCCGAGCGCGCTCTGCGGGCGGTGCTGGAGGCGGACGATCGGCTCCCGAGCCGGGTCCGAGAGGTCGGCCGATGATGCCGGAGCGGTTCGAGAATGAGCTCCGCGACTGGCTCGCTCAGCGAGCGCCGAGCGAGGCACCCGACAGCATCCTGGACGCGGTGAGCGAGCGGATCGAGGACCTGGCTCCGCAGGCCCGTCGCTCGTTCCTGGCGTCGGTCCTGGCGGCAGCGGCGGTCATCTTGCTGGCCTTCACGGCCGGGGTCGGCATCGCCGGCCTCATGAGCCCCGAGCGTGGGCCGGAAATCGGTGTATCCGATCCGCCGGAGCCGATCGAGCTGCGCTGCCCTGCCGACCCATGCGAGGTTCCGTTGGCCGCAAACGCGGCGTATCGAGCGTCCCGCTTCGCACTGGACCTCACCGTCTCAGTGCCGAGCACCCGCTGGGTCCTCGCGACCGACCTGCCAGGTTTCTTCCGAGTCGAGATCCGAACCGACCAGCGCCGGGGCATCAGCATCTTCACCGATCCGACGCCGGTCGACCCACTCGGGAACCGTGAAAGCCGCGTCGCGCAAACGCCCGCCGCCCTCGTGGAATGGCTGCGCCGCCGCCCGGAGCTCGCCGTCTCCGCCCCCGATGAGGTCGTCATCGGCGGCCTGTCCGGCCTCGCGGTCGACCTTCGGGGCGACCCGCGCGCAACCACGCGCAGCGATGGCTGCGCGGAAGAGGGCGGACTGTGCTCGGCGGTATTTCGCTATTCGGCCGGCGGCGGCGATGAACGCACCTACGGATCGAGCACGCTCGACCGGATCCGTCTGTATCTGCTGGATGCCGGAGGCACCGTCGTGGTCGTCGCCGTCGAGGCGCGCCACCAGGCACCGGCCGCTTCCTTCGAAGCGGAAGCGAGTGGCGTGCTTGATGGCCTTGTCATCCGTGAACGGTCGGAGTAGTGAGCCACGCGTCAACGGTGCGCCCGTCGTTCGCTAACCTGGCCCGTTTGGACCGATGGCGGGCGGCATGCAGGGTATGCAGATGCCGGACGCCAGGAAGCGGATGGATGAGACTTATAGAGAGTTGGAAGGTCTCTAGCGAGGCCGGCCAGTCAAGGAGACCGCGGGTCCATGCCCGCGCGTGAAGTCGCTCGACGCCGCTCTCGTTGCGCGGCTGGTCGCTGCGCAATCCCCCGAATGGGCTGACCTCCGGTCGCCCCGGTGGAGGCGGACGGCTGAGACAGCCACACCCTCCGGCTCGGGGACGACTTGACGGTGCGGCTTCCGGCGCCGAGCGCTATGTGCCCGGCGTAGAGAAGGAACAGACTTGGCTCCCGCGCCTCACTCATGGACAGCGATACCGCGACTGATGCCTGGGACGCCGCGCTCGCATCCACCTGGGCCTCTCCGCCGCTTTGGATCCATGCCGTTGTCGCTCCCGACAACCTCCTCCTCCACGCCGACGGGCACCCTAACCGCCGTTATCGACTTCGGGACGTGCGGCATCGGCGGTCCCGCGTGCGACCTCGTCATCGCGTGGACGCTGTTCGACCGGGACAGCCGCGAGATCCACCGGTCCCTGATGCCCGCGGACGACGCGATGTGGGCATGCGGCCGCGGCTGGGCACTGTGGAAGGCGCTCATCACCATCAACTCTCCCGACGCGACGCCGACCATTGCAGCACGAGCGACGCACGTCGCTTAAGAGGTACTCGCGGAGCACCACTGCCCTGACACCGCGGCGCCAGCGGGTCGAGCACCGCCATCTCGCCACCTGACGCGACGCAGGTCGAGGTGATGACCCGATCACCACCGTCGGGGTGGCGCCCAGTCGGGATGCGGCATGCGCCAGATCCAGAGGCCTGGCGCGACGTCCATCATGGAGCTGGGTGGCGCAGGCCGGCCAGGGTGACCGCCACGAGCCGCCTGACCGCAGCCTTCGAGGGCAGACCGCGGGCGGCGGTCAGGGCATGGAGGCAATAGCTGGCCAGCTCGTCGGGCGCGATGTCTGCACGGAGATCGCCAGCCTCGGCACATTCCATCAGAAGGTCGCCGATAAGGTTGCGCACCTGTTGTCGGGCGCGGGCGACCTGCTCGTCTCGGTGCAGGCCATCGCGGTCGTCTTGCTGAATCAGCTTCGTCTTGATCACCGGGCTGGGTGGCCCTCATGGCCCCCGGCGACACGGACGCGCCGGTGAGCGACCGGGACTCGTCCCGGCAGCCATGGGCGGTGACGCGGTGATCCCCTGACTATCTAACGCGTCGAAAGGAGCACCGATGGCGATCTGTCTCATGGTCGACAACCCCGACGAGAGCGCGGACGAGTTCGCGAAGGTCATGGAGCACCTGGGTACGAGCGGGCCCGTACCACCGACAGGGGCGAGCTTCCTGGTGGCCGGGCCCGTCAACGGCGCGTGGCGGGTCATCAGCGTTTGGGACTCACCCAAGTCCATGCAGCAGTTCTTCGGCGAGCGGCTGGCGCCTGCCTATCGGGCGGCTGGCCTCCCCTTGGAGTCGGCCAAGCAATCGACCTTTCGAGGTCCACACGCTCGTGGTGCGGCCGCTCTGAACCCGCTGATGCCCACGCCCGATGCGACAAGCGTCAGACTGCTCCGGGACGCGAGCACCATACTCACCCGGATCTCAACCTAAACTCGGCCGTTCGGACGGCTCGGTTGAGCACGAAATAGGGAGCGACGGCGCCTCGGGGCATCGGACTTCGGATCAGTCCCTCCACCGCAGCATCTGACTTCTCGCAGGGCGCCCGCCTCCTCATGCCGATTGATCGGCTGATTCGTACTCGCGGCGCCCCACGACAGGCATGTTTGCTGCACGTCCTCGACACCTGCCGCGGGACGCCATAGCAACCGAGACCGTCTCGGGAAGCGCCACGGTGAGCCCGAATTCGGCGGCATCCGGGGTCGGCTGGGGTGCAACGAACCGGGACCTCTCCCGAGACCACGGTGGTGCTGGTGGAGGAGGAGAACGTCCTAGCTCACGTCCCGAGATGAATCCTCGAGGAGACAGATGGCATGGATCCAGGCATTCTTGACCAATCGGGGCGAAGTCGATCGGAAGGGGCTGAAGCACCCTTATAAGCACCCTTATGGCATCGCACCATGCGACCCACCGCGACTCAAACATGCTCAATCGACCCAGTTTGGCACGCATGACACGGAAATCCCGCGCATCCGGTATGCGGTACCAAGTCTCATCTATACAGCCAATTCGTGCTCAAATCGAGCCGATCTCGGCTTCGTGGACGAACTCGAGCACCCTTATCAGCACCCTTATGC
>JACCWY010000341.1 GCA_013697395.1 Chloroflexota bacterium
GGTGGTGACCCTGCTCGGCCCCAACGGCGCCGGCAAGACGACCATCATCGAGATCCTGGAAGGCTTCCGAATGCGGTCCGCGGGCGACGTGAGCGTGCTCGGCCAGGACCCCGCGCACGCCGACGAGCGCTGGCGAGCCGGTCTGGGCATCGTGCTCCAGTCGTGGCGCGACCACGGCAAGTGGCGCGTCCGTGAGCTCCTCCGGCACCTCGGCAGCTTCTACCTGCCGTATGCGACGCCACACCGAGAACGTCCGCGCGACGTCGACGAGCTGATGGAGACCGTCGGGCTCGACGACCTGGCCACGCAGCGCATCGCGACCCTGTCCGGGGGACAGCGGCGCCGGCTCGACGTCGCGATCGGCATCATCGGCAGGCCGGAGCTCCTCTTCCTGGACGAGCCGACCGCGGGGTTCGATCCCGAGGCGCGCCGCGAGTTCCACAACCTCGTGCACGGACTGTCGGACATGGAGGAGACGACGATCCTGCTCACGACGCACGACCTCGACGAGGCAGCCAAGCTGGCAGACCGGATCGTCATCCTTTCCGATGGACGGATCGTGGCCGACGGCACCGAGGACGAGCTTGCGCGACGGGTCACGAGCCAGGCCGAGGTCCGCTGGACCCGTGGCGGAAAGCGCTTCGTGCACGCCACGTCCGACGCGACCGCATACGTCCGCCAGCTGCTGGACGAGCCTGGCGACGAGGTGCTCGATCTCGAGGTCCGGCGGGCGACGCTGGAGGACACCTACATCACCATGGTCCAGCGGCACGAAGCCGGCCAGCACGCCCCCGCGGACGGCGCCGGCTCGGTGGTCAGACGATGAACCCAACCGTGCACGCCGTACGAGTCGGACTCGGTCGCGGCTGGACCCTCTTCCGGCACATCCTCACCACCTTCGACGGCATCTGGAACACGGTCATCTGGAACGGGATCCCGCTTGTGATTCTCATCCTCAATCGGGACTCGACGGTGCAGGGAACGTCGCTCTCGTTCGGAGCAGTTGCCCTGCCGGGCTTCATCGGGCTCATGGTCGCCTCGTCGGCGTTGGGCCCGGCGTACTACATCGCGGCCGAGCGGGAGGACGGCACGCTCCTGCGGGCGAAGGCCGTGCCGCACGGCATCGTCGGGTACGTCACAGGTGTGCTGACCCAGTCCAGCCTGGAGACGCTCGTGGGGGTGATCATCCTGCTCGTCCCCGGCTTCCTGCTCTTCGACGGCCTGGCGGTGAACGGCATCGTGGGATGGCTGGCGTTCGGAGCGGTCGTTCCCCTCGGCCTGCTGGCGACGCTCCCGGCGGGCGTCATCATCGGCTCGGTCGTGAAGAGCCCGCGCCTCATCGGCGCGCTCGGCCTTCTCCTCATCGGGGGCATGGCGGTGGTGTCGGGCATCTTCGTCCCGCTCCAGGAGCTGCCCACATGGGCCGGGTGGCTCGGGCAGGTCCTTCCGGCGTATTGGGTGGGCCTGGGGATGCGCTTCGTATTCCTGCCGGAGGCGGCCGTGGCTTTGGAGATTGGGCAGTCCTGGCGTCACCTCGAGATGTTCGCCGTGCTCGGGGCATGGACCCTGATCGGGGTCCTCCTCGCGCCGATCGTGCTGCGGCGGATGGCTCGCCGCGCGTCGGGTGCCAGCGTGGAGGCAAGCCGCCTGGAGGCGCTCCAGCGAATGTGAGCGACACGATCCACAACCGCATCGCGATGCTGCGAGCTGAGCGCCGTATCAGTCGTCGGCAGCTGGCCGATGCCCTCGGCGTCCACTACCAGACCGTCGGCTACCTCGAGCGAGGCGAGTTCAGTCCCAGCCTGCACCTGGCGCTGCACATTGCCGAGTACTTCGAGGTTCCGATGGAGGTGATCTTCTCGACGAGCCCCTTCCCGAGGCTGGGCACGCTCGACCAGGGCCCCACGCCCAGCTAGTTCTCCACCTGCTCAGGATCCGCATCCGACTCGGGCGGAATGTTAGCCTCGTCCGCCTCGGTCATCTCCGGGTCGTAGGCGAGGTCCTCGTCCGGGGGCGGTCCGCTCGGCTCGTCGACCTTCTTCGCGTCGCGCTCGTCGTTCATCGGTTCTCACCAGCCTGGCGGACGTCATCGTCGCCAACCTGGTCGCCCTCGCGGTGACCCTGCGGCCAGCCCTCGTCATCGGGCACGCTGCCCGACTCGTTGTTCGTCACAGCCACCCGCTCGGCCCCCTCGTCGAGGTGCCTGCGGACCTGCTCGGTATTCTCGTCGGGATGCTGCC
>JACCWY010000362.1 GCA_013697395.1 Chloroflexota bacterium
ACGAAGGGCGTTAAGACGGTCTCGGAGCGCTGTAGTCAACCGGTGGTGGGCAGCGCGACGCAGTTATACGGTCAGATCGAGCGTAAAATGGGTGGTTGGTGGGCGACACTGGACTCGAACCAGTGACCTCTTGCATGTCAAGCATTTTCGCCTGAGCGCTGTGCTCCGAGCGTGGGGACACCGAGCGAAATCGCATCAGTTATACGGTCACTGAACCAGAGTCCGCGGGCGTGGACAGGCCGACGCTACGGGTTGGCGTGGCTAGCCGCAGGTACAGCCACATTCGCATGCACCTCCAAGGGTGATGAGTGGACGCGGGGCGATGCCCGCGGTGAGCTGTCGCTCCAGCTCGGCCAGCCGTAGGTCGAGCGTGTCAAGGTCGATCGGACGCAGGCGGCGGACGTCACGTCGGTTCGAGCTAGCACAGCGCTCCGTTACCGCTTGGATACGCCCGGTCTAGGCCGCGGTCGCGCATCTAGCGTGATCGGCGCCCCCTAGACACGACCGTTCGGCACGCCCACACTCTGCCGACCAGGGGGAACCATTCTCGTAGCCGTCGCGGGCTGGCGAGGCCGGCGCCACGCAGCAGACGGCGCAGGGCGGGACGGCTGATCACGATCGCCTCGTGCTCGGCCAGCAGCTCGGCCAGGTGGCTGTCATTGATGCCGGCATAGCGGCCGCGCGCCAGCTCCACGATCTGGTCGCGCCGAGCGTCAGACAGGCGGCGCGGACTGGCCCGGCCGCGGTTGGCGTGAACCAGGGCCGCCGGTCCGTCGCGCTCGAACCGAACTTTGAGTCACCACACGTGGCGCTGGCTCAGCTGCATCAGCGCCGCCGCCTCGGCGACGGTCAGACTGACAAACTCACTGAGCAGTTAGCTGTGACAAAGTTGTGGAGCATCAACAATAGCGGAGCCGCCGGTTGACGCCAGGCGGTACCCTCACAGCCAGCCGAGCCGGGCTCGCCGAGGAGTCGCCCGTGAGGCGTCAAGTGGGGATCCTGAGCGATGTCGAGAGTGCCCATTTCGCGGCATGCCCTGCTCGCTCTCGCCCTCGTGCTCGTCGGACGGCGATCGTGCGCTGCTGGGCGCCGTGGCCGACGCACGCCCGGCGATCGTCGTCAGCGACTCGTTCGGGCGGCCGTGGCGCAACGGGATCGTCAACGTCGCGGTGGGCGCCGCCGGCATCGAGGCGCTCCTCGACCTGCGTGGTCAGCCCGACGCCGCCGGTCGCGAGATGAAGGCGACGGTCAGTGCCATCGCTGATGAGCTCGCATCGGCCGCCGACCTGGCCGGCGGCAAGGTCGAACAGCAACCGGTCGTCGTCGTGCGGGGCTTCGCCTGGCGCCCGTCGGAGGCGGGCGCATCGGTTCTCGTCATGGAGCCCGAGCGCGACCTGTTTCGCTGAGGTCTGTTCAGCGCGGGTGCGGTTCGGTACCCTCTGCGAGCCCATCGACGAGGGAAGTGCCCGATGATCTGCCAAGCCTGTGGGACGGAGAACGCCGCGGGTCGCAAGTTCTGCGATGAATGCGGCAGCGCGCTGAGCAGCCCGTGCCCGGCCTGTGGCGCATCGAATCGACCGGGCGCGAAGTTCTGTGGCGAGTGCGCGACACCCCTGGCGGTCGGCGCGGCGCCAGCGCACGCTGCCGTTGCCGTCGCTCCCGCCGAGTCGGCGCGAGCGGAGCGTCGACTCGTCACCGTCCTCTTCGCGGACCTCGTCGGCTTCACCACCCTGGCAGAGGGGCGGGATGCCGAGGCCGTGCGCGACCTGCTTTCAAGCTACTTCGAGCTCGCGAGCGACCTCCTCGGGAGGTACGGCGGGACGGTCGAGAAATTCATCGGCGATGCGGTCATGGCGGTCTGGGGAACGCCCATCGCGCACGAGGACGACGCGGAGCGCGCCGTTCGCGCGGCGCTCGAGCTGGTCGACGCGGTGCAGAGATTGGGCCCGGACATCGTCGCCCGAGTTGGCGTCGTGAGTGGGGAGGCCGCGGTCACGATCGGGGCCACGAACCAGGGCATGGTGGCCGGGGATCTCGTGAACACCGCCAGCCGGCTGCAGTCGGTGGCGGAGCCGGGGATGGTCCTCATCGGCGAGTCGACCCAGCGCGCGGTGTCCGCTGCCATCGTGTGCGAGCCTGCCGGCGACCAGGAGTTGAAGGGGAAGGCGCTGCCGGTGACGGCCTGGCGGGCCATGCGCATCGTCGCCGAACGTGGCGGAACCGGACGCAGCGAGCGGCTCGAGGCACCATTCGTCGGCCGCGACGACGAGCTCCGACTGCTCAAGGAGCTGCTGCATGCGACGGGTCGCGAGGGTCGCCCGCGGCTCGTGTCGGTGATCGGGCAGGCCGGCATCGGCAAGAGCCGGCTCGTCTGGGAGCTCCTCAAGTACATCGATGGCGTCGTCGAGGACATCTACTGGCACGACGGCCGATCCCCGGCGTACGGCGACGGCGTCACGTTCTGGGCGCTGGGCGAGATGGTCCGCGTACGGGCCGGATTGGCCGTGGCCGACGACGAGGCGACCGTGCGGGAGCGCATCGCCGCGACGCTCGAGGAGTACGTCCCCGATGCGGAAGAGCGTCGATGGATCGAGCCAAGCCTGCTTGCCCTGCTCGGGATCTCCGATGCGCCGGCGAGCGGCGGCCAGGAGCTCTTCGCGGCATGGCGCACCTTCTTCGAGCGCATCGCGATCAAGGGCACCGTGGCGCTCGTCTTCGAGGACATCCAATGGGCCGACCCCGGCCTGCTCGACTTCGTCGATCACCTCGTGGAGTGGTCGCGGGCACCGATCTACGTGGTCACCCTGGCGCGGCCGGAGCTCATGGACAAGCGGCCGAACTGGGGCAGTGGGGCGCGCAGCTTCACCAGCCTGCGCCTGGATCCGCTCACCGATCCAGCGATGGGCGACCTCCTCGCGGGCCTGGTGCCAGGCCTCCCGTCCCCCGTGGCCGACGCGATCGTGGCGCGTGCCGAGGGCATCCCGCTCTACGCGGTCGAGACGGTTCGAATGCTGGTGACGGACGGTAGGCTCGTCGAGGAAGGAGGCGGCTATCGCCCGGCCGGCGACCTCTCCACGCTGGCCGTGCCCGACTCCCTGCACGCCCTCATCGCCGCCCGTCTCGACGCGCTAGACC
>JACCWY010000363.1 GCA_013697395.1 Chloroflexota bacterium
CGCCAGGACCGATGGGTCGGCGGCGGCAGCCTCGATGAACGCCTGGACCGTCGTGCTGAACGAGTCGTACGGATGGTGGACCAGCACGTCGCGCTCGGCGAGGGCGCCGAAGATGTTGGCCATGGTCTCGTCCGGCGCCACGAGCGCCAGCGGGGTGGCGGCGGCCAGGGGCGGGTCCTTCAGCTCGGGACGGTCGAGTGCATGCAGGTTCCACAGGTCGACGAGCCCGAGCGGGGCCGGGAGCCGGTAGACGTCGCGCTCGGCCACCTGGAGCTCGCGCATCAGCAGCGCCAGCACCTGGCGCGACGTCCGGCGCTCGACCTCGAGTCGCACGGCCGGGCTGAAGCGGCGACGGCGCAGCCGATCCTCGAGCGCTTCGAGGAGATCCTCAGCGTCGTCGTCGTCCAGGTCGATGTCGCTCGACCGCGTGACCCGGAAGCTCGACGACTCCAGAATCCGCATGCCGGGGAAGAGGGGGCCCAGGTTGGCCGCGATCACGTCCTCCAGCGGGACAAAGACACGCGCGTCGTCGTCCGGGGAGAGGAAGCGGGGGAGGAGGGGCGGGACCTTCACGCGCGCGAACCGGCGCTGGCCGTCGGCGGTGTCCGAGACGAGCACGGCCAGGTTCAGCGACAGGTTGCTGATGTACGGGAACGGGTGGCCCGGGTCGACCGCGAGCGGCGTCAGAACCGGGAAGACGCGCTCGTGGAACGTCGCCGTCAGCGCGTCACGCTGGACCTCGCTGAGCTGGCGCCAGCGCAGGATGCCGACCCCGGCCCGCGCAAGCTGCCTGCGCAATGCCCCGCCGAACGCCCGCGCATGGCGATCGGTGAGCTCGCCGACCCGAACCCGGATCGACTCGAGCTGCTCGGTCGCGGTCATGCCGTCCGGCGAGCGGGTGCCGAGCTGCGAGGCGGCCTGCTCGTGCAGCCCGGCGACCCGGATCCCGAAGAAGTCGTCGAGATTCCCCGCGACGATCGCCGCGAACCTCACACGCTCGAGGAGCGGCGTCGACGCGTCCTCGGCCAGCTCCAGGATGCGCGCCGTGAACTCGAGGGCCGAGAGCTCACGATTGATGAAGCGGGCTGCCCGATCCTCGGCGGAAGGCGCCACGACTCGCCGCGACCTTGTCATGCCACGAGTCATGCTGGCGGTCATAGGTCAAAGATTCGTCAAGCCGCGGATCAGCGCGAAACGCGCGTGGCGCGCCAGAGGTTGCGCAGGCCCGCCCGCTGCCCGTACATGAGCACCCCGGCACTGTAGATGCGGGAGGCGAGCCACATGGCGACCACCAGCGTCACGGCCAGCAGCGTCAGCGCCAGCAGGACCTCACCGATTCCGACGCTCGTCAGGAGCAGCCTCGCCGGCATCAGGTACGGGCTGAAGAACGGGACGATCGAGAGCACGCCGACCCACGACGCGTCGGGATCGTTGAGCCCGGTGAACGCGGCGAAGTAGCCGCCCATGGCCAGGAAGATGAGCGGCCCGGCCGCCTGCTGGACGTCCTCGATGCGGCTGACCATCGAGCCGGCCGCCGCGTAGAGCGTCGAGTACAGGAGGAAGCCAAGCAGGAAGAAGGCGGTGAACGACACGATCATGGTGAGGTCGAGATCGGGGAGGGTGATCGGGGCCTGGCCGGTGATGCCCAATGCCTCCGAGATGGGGCCGTTGGCGACGAACCCGATGATGGCCGCCACCACGATCGCCACGTACTGGGTGAGGCCGGCGGCCCCGGTCCCCAGCACCTTGCCGGTGAGCAGCTGGCGCGGCGTGGCGGCGGTGATGAGCAGCTCCATGACCCTGCCCGACTTCTCCTCGGCTACGCTCTGGGCAACCCAGTTGCCGTACGTCAGGATCGCCATGAAGGTGAGGATGACAACGGCGTAGGCCAGGATGAACGCGCCGCCGAAGTCCTCCTGGTCGCGGGGGTCGTCCGTGTCGATCGGGATCGCGGTGAACGCAGGCGGCCGGAAGATCTCGGCGCTCTGCTCGGGGCGGATGCCCGCGCGCTCGAGCCGCTCACCGACGGCCAGGGCGGTCGCGGCGGCCGTGATCAGCAGCCGGGTCTGGTTCGTCGGGCTGGCGCTACCGAGG
>JACCWY010000371.1 GCA_013697395.1 Chloroflexota bacterium
CCCCCCAACCCAACTCTCACCCCATGCCGCGGAGGCGGAGAAATTCCTCGTTCGTGGGATCGCGGCCGAGGAACGCGCGCACGAGCTCCTCGGCGTCGCGGGAGCCGTTCGGCTCCAGGATCTCGCGGCGATACTCGGCACCCACGGATCCGGACAGCACGCCCTCTCGAGCGAAGCGGCCGAACATGTCATCGCCGATGACCTGCGCCCAGAGATACCCGTAGTATCCCGCGTCGTAGCCGCCCAGGAGGTGCCCGAAGCCGGCAAGGAAGAAGGTTCCCTCCGGGTATGGCATGCCGGTGACGGCATAGGTCCGGCGCAGCGCGGCGTCGACGTCGGGTGCCTCGGGCTCGGCGTGGACGGCGAGGTCGATGCCGCCGTAGAACGCCTGGACGCCGATCCTGATGGCGACGTTGAACCATCGGGAGCGAAGCATCTGATCGACGAGATCGGTCGGGATCGGCTCACCGGAGGCGTGATGACGGGCGAACCGTTCGAGGACCGATGGCTCCCACGTCCAGTGCTCCATGATCTGGGACGGGGCCTCGACGAAGTCCCACTCGGTCTCGGCGCCGCCGAAACGGGCGAACTCGGCGCGCGTGAGGCTCATGTGCAGGATGTGGCCGAACTCGTGGAAGAGGGTCTGGACCTCGGCATGCTTCAGCAGCGCGGGCCGATCGCCCGACGGCGGTGTGAAGTTGGCGACGATGGCGCTGACGGGCGCGACCCAGCTCCCATCGGCTCCCCGATGGCCGACGATCAACGAGAACGCCGCCGCGTGGCCGTACTTCCCGTCGCGCGGGTGCAGATCGGCGTAGAAGTGGGCGATCGATTCGTCTGACGCACGATCGATGATCTCGTACAGGCGAACGGACCCGTGCCAAGCCTGCGCGTCGTCCACGGCGCGATACTCGAGCCCGAGGACCTCCCCGGTGATCGCGAACATGCCGTCCATGACCGGCCCGAGGGGGAAGTACTCGCTGATCCGGTTCTGATCGACGCCGTATTCGCTCCGCCGCACCGCCTCGTCGTAGTAGCGCCAGTCCCACGCGCTGATCGGGCCGTCGTGGCCATCGGCGTGCAAGCGCTCGGCCAATGCGTCCAGCTCAGCCCGCACCCTCTCCTCGAGCGTGGGCAGGAGCTCGTCGTAGAAGGCGAGGACCCGCTCCGGCGACCTCGCCATCTTCAGCTCCATGGCATGGTGCGCCCACGTCGGCTCCCCGAGAAGCGCGGCCACTCGGCGGCGCAGGTCGAGCGCCTCGTCCAGCAGTGGCCGGTTCGCGACGAGCGCCTTGTTCCAGTTCTTCATGAACAGCTGACGGCGCAGGTCGCGGTCGTGCGCCTGCTCGAGGAAGGGGTTGACCTCGGGGTAGTCCAGGGTTACCCGATACGTTCCCTCGCGCTCGCCCAGCGAGAGGCGCTCGATGTAGTCGTCGGGCAGCCCCGCGAGCTGCTCGCGCGTCACGTCGACGCCGTCACGGAACTCGTTGATGTTGCGCTGGAAGGCGACCTCCACCTCCACCAGGCGTGTCCGAAGCCGCTCCAGCTCGGCGCGATCCTCGCTGCTCAGCTCGTGGCCGGCACGCCGGAAGTCGCGCAGCCAATGATCGAGCAGCCGGGCGCGCTCGCCCTCCAGGCCCGCGGAATCTTCCGTGTCGGCGAAGGCACGTACTGCCCGATACAGATCGTCGCGGAAGACGAGCGCGACGCGCCACTTGTTGATGCGCTCCTCGGCATCGTTCCCCGCGTCGCGGACCTCGGCATCGGGGTGGACCTGGCCCATGAACCCGGCCCGGCCGTAGGCGCGGACCAGCTCGGCGCCGGCAAGCTCCAGGGGCAGCAGCGTGGCCTCGAAGGTCGGGGAGCCGGCGCTGGAGACGGCGCCCGCGACGAGGGCATCGGCGGCCGCCAGGGCCTCATCGGTTTCGGAACGGACGGAGTCGGCCGATACGGTCGTGTAGTCGTGCAGCATGTCCCGCATCGTACGCGGGATCTCCCGGGCAAGATCGTGCCCCTCCAGCACGAGGCCGGAGGGGCACGAGACGCCAGAAGGGATCGCGGCTATTCGCCGCCTTCACCCATTCCACCGCCCTGGCCGCCGGACTGGTCCTGGCCCCCCTGGCCGCCGGACTGTCCCTGGCCGTACGGATCTTGGCCGCCCTGGCCGCCGGACTGGTCCTGGCCCCCCTGGCCGCCGGACTGTCCCTGGCCACCGGACTGGTCCTGGCC
>JACCWY010000376.1 GCA_013697395.1 Chloroflexota bacterium
TCTGTGGCGAGTGCTGGTGACGGCGCGGGTCTTTGTCCTGCCGCTTGTGTTCTACATGCTCTGGGTGGTCGGCGTGGTGCTCGCCGGACGGGCGGCGGGCATCTGGGAGCTGTCGCTACTGAAGGACACCGCGGCTTGGTTCGTTGTCGCCGGGGTGGTGCTGTTCTTTAGCTTCGTGAAGGCTGGCAGCGAGGCGGGCTTCTTCCGGCGCACGTTGGGCCGGACGGTGCGCCTGGCAGCGTTCCTAGAGTTCTACCTGAACCTAGCGGTATTCGACCTGTGGATCGAGTTGCTCTTGCAGCCGTTGCTGCTGTTCGCCTCGCTCGTATCCCTTATTGGGAGTCGCGATCCTAAGGCGCAGCCTGCCCGGCGATTCGCTGACGGCCTGCTGGCACTGCTGGGCATCGGCCTGCTACTTGGCACTGCTTTCGAGCTCTCGCAGATCTGGGGTACCCTCGACGCTCGAGAGACGCTCTTGTCCTTCGCGCTGCCGATTTGGCTCACCCTCAGCGGACTGCCGGTGATCTGGTTGCTGTCCGCCTACGCCAACTACCAGTCGGCATTCCTGCGCGTTAAATGGATGAGCCCCGATAAGCGGCTGTCCTGGCGCTCACGGCTGGCGATGTGGCGCACCTTTCATGTCCGGCATCGCCAGATGCACGGTTTCGGCGGCCTCTGGGCGAAGCAACTGGCCGAGGCACCGAACTGGTCAACGGCGTGTGGCGCCGTCGAGGACTTCCTCGCTGACCGCCGCGGGCAGGAAGAGCAGGAGCGACGCAGACATGAGGCGCTGGTCCGCAATGCGGGGGTCGAGGGTACCGATGCCGAGGGAAGGCAGCGGGACCGGCGCGAGTTTGCCGAGACGATCGATGCGCTCGAGTGGCTCCACACGTGTCAGATGGGCTGGTACCGCAACCGCACGAAAGGCCGCTACCCGGCCGACTTGCTGAAGATATTCCAGCCGGGCTTCACGCGCGGTCTGCCCGATGACCACGGGATAGAGATGCGAGTCCGGCGTGACGGCAAAGCATGGTACGCCTGGCGCCAGACTGTCACCGGCTGGGTGTTCGCCATTGGCGCCGCAGGTCCACCGCCGAACCAGTGGTTCTGGGACGGTCCGAAACCGCCGCCCGGTTTTCCCGGCAGAAGCTGGATGTCCCGCCCCTTCGAGCGCGGGCCGAACTGGGAGGACTAGGGCGGAGTGCGCTTCTGACTGATGCTTCTATGACGTCAACCCCGGCGATTGGAGCAGCAGCCCATACACCTCGCGTGCCACGTAGCGCTTCAGGCAGCGCATGATTTCTTTGGTCGTCTTGCCCTCGGACGTCCGGCGCCGCACATAGGCCTTGGTGCGCTCGTCGTGGCCCATCCGGCTCAGCACGACCATGTGCAGCGAGCAGTTGGCCTGACGATCTCCGGCTCGGTTGAGCCGGTGCCGCACCGTCTTGCCCGAGGAGGCCGGCACCGGCGAGGTCCCGGTCAGCATGCCGAACGCGGCATCGCTGCGCAGGCGGGCCGGGTTGTCGCCGGCGGTAACCAGGAACTGGCCGGCACTGTGGACGCCGATCCCCGGCCGCGCCACCAGCCGCGGGGCGGCGGCGCTCACCAGGCGGCGCAGATGGCCGTCGAGCGCCGCGATCTCGGCGCTCAGGGCCTGATGGCGACGGGCCAAGCTGCGCAGGGCCATGCGCGTGGCGGCATAGGGCTCCTCGATCACCGCCGGCAGCCGGAATCCCGACGCGCGGCGCAGCAGCCCGCTCAGCGACAGGGCGCGCAGCTCGTCACGCAGCGCGTCGGGGGCGGTGACGCGCAGGGCGTGCAACTGGTTGGTGACCCGGCTGCGGGCGTCCATCGCCGAGTTGCGCGCGATGCGCAGGGCGCGGATGGCCTCGACAGCGCCGGTGCCGCCCTTGGGCAGCCCCGTTGCCCGGCCGGACTGCACGGCCCGCGCGGCCGCCTCGGCGTCGAGCGGATCCGACTTGCCGTGCTGGCGGCGCGCACGTCGGTCGGGGCGGTCGACCTCGAGCACCACCAGGCCGGCGCCACGCAGCCAGCGCGCCAGGCCGGCGCCATAGCAGCCGGTGCCCTCGACCCCGACGCGATCGATCGTGCCGAACTCGGCCGCCCAGTCGAGCAGGGCCTGGTAGCCGGCGGGGGTGGTGGGCAGCGTCATGCTGTCGAGCAGGACACCGCGTTCGTCGAGCACGGCGGCCACGTGGGTGTCGAGGTGGGTATCCACGCCGAGGGTGACGAGACGGTCGGGGTCTGGCATGCTGGGATCGGTCACCGGAGCTCTCCTTCGCACTGTGAAGCGACGGTGACACACACCCGCCGGGACGGCGGACAGCACTGTGACGAGGCCTTCACGCCAGGCTTCCATCAGGTCACTGCCGCCCGACCGGTGGTGTCGTATCTGATGCCTCTCCGTACCGGTCGACAGATCAGTCACAAGGCATCGTCGAGCCAGTGAATCTGAGGGTCAGGCCGGTCCCGGAGAGTGGACTCAGAGTCTCACAGTGAGTCAGGACGTTAGGCGGTTCGTCCGGGGCCGGCCACCAAGCATTCCGCGATCACCGAGGAACGGAACGGCATCCTGAGTCGAAGTCAGGGTGCTCATCCGATGAAACCACGCGGTAACAGCCGCCGGTCTGCTCCCCGGATTGGTGCTCAGAAGCGGCCGCCAGCACCGACTGAGAGTCACGCGAAGCGTGCCCTGCAGGTGTCGGGGACGGTTGAGTCCCCAGAGTTGGTGTAACAGCGGTTCGGCCGAGAACTGAAGCGGCCACCGCGTCATCCTCACGTCGTTGGAGCTAGGACCGACGACAACGAGGAGGACACGATGACCGAGGACAGGATGGCGCTGCTCGAGACGGTGCGCAAGGCGATCGCCGACCTCGAGGCTGAACTGGCGGCGCTGCTCGGCAGTGAGCGTCTCGCCGCCATCCGCGAGACCCTCGAGCAGATCGTTGCCGGCACAGTTTCAGATCGGTGAGGCGCTCCTCCTCGGCGATTCAGAG
>JACCWY010000381.1 GCA_013697395.1 Chloroflexota bacterium
CCTTCGCCGTCAGGGCGCGACCGGTCATCGGCGCAACGTAACCGAGCCGTCTTGCCTCCAGTGCGAGCGAGTGGTCGGTGTACTCGCCGGTCGCGTACAGCTCGAAGAGGTGGACGGCCTTCTCGATGTGCAGCGGGTCGGGCTCGAGCGTCGGCTCATTGGCGAGGTGATTGAAAGGGCCTCACCGCTCGTCGGCTCGATCGGGGACGACTCGGACCGGCACTCCGCGACATGGTCCAACGGGAGTCAGCGTCGGCCGGTACGCGGTGGCCAGTCTGCCCTACGCCGCCGGTGCGTGGGGCAGTGAGAAACGGCGGCGGACAGCCGCGCACCATGGCGGCGTGGCGTCATCCGCAAATCTAAGGTCAGGAATCCGGGGCCAAGACTTTGCCGGGGTTGAGGATGCCCAGTGGGTCAAGAGCCTGCTTGATGGCACGCGATGCCTGGAGTCCGACGCTTCCGAGTTCCTCGCCGAGGAGGTGGCGCTTCAGCAGGCCGATGCCATGCTCCCCGGTCAACGTCCCGCCGAGATCAAGCGTGGTGCGTAGCAACTCCTCGGCGGCCAGCGCTGCGCGGCTACGAGCGTCGGGGTCACCGCGCGGCATGACGAACGTCGGGTGGAGGTTGCCGTCCCCGACGTGACCGAAGGTTCCGATGGTCATTGCATGGCGCTCGGCAATCTCTTCGACCGCGGCGACGAGGTCGACCACGCGACCGCGCGGCACGGCGACGTCTTCGAGAAGCGTCATGCCGAGGCGTTCCAGTGCCGGCAGTGCAGCTCTCCTCGCGGCCATCAGCCCTTCGCTCTCGAACTCATCGGTGGCGCGCAGGATGTCCACAGCACCGGCCTCGCGGCACGCGACCGCGACAAGGTCGAGCTCGCTTCTGCCATAGTCGGGCGTGTCGCTGCGGGCAATGAGGATGGCGGCGGCATTCGTGTCCAGGCCGAGGTGCTGCCAATCCTCGATTGCGCGGATCGTGGTCCGATCGATCAGCTCCAAGACGCTCGGCGCCGCACCAGCAGCCGTGATGCGTGCTGTAGCCTGCGCGGCGTATGGGAGCGAGCGGAACGAGGCCAGCAGCGTGCCGGGCGGAGGCGGAGCCGTGCGCAGCCGCAGCGTCGCCTCGGTGATCACGCCCAGAGTCCCCTCGGAGCCCACGAAGAGGGCCGTGAGGTCGTAGCCGGCAACGCCCTTCACCGAACGGTGACCCGTACGCAACACGGCTCCGTCGGCGAGGACAATCTCGAGCCCGAGGGTTGCCTCGCGCGTCACTCCATACTTCACGCAGCGCAGGCCGCCGGCGTTGGTGGCGAGGTTTCCACCGATCGAGCTGATCTCGAAGCTCGACGGATCGGGAGGGTAGAAGAGACCGGCTCGCGCCACAGCCCCGGCCAGGGTCGCGTTGATGACACCCGGCTGCACCACGGCCACAAGATCCTCGCGATCGATCTCGATGATCCGGTCCATACGCATCAGTGACAGGATCAGGCACCCATCCACGGCGGTGGCGCCTCCGGCCAGCCCGGTTCCGGCGCCGCGCGGTACGACCGGTACGCGGTGCTCAGAGGCGCAGCGCTGCAAAGCGGCCACCTCCTCGGTCGATACCGGGAATGCGGCCGCCAGTGCGCTCCCGGGTTCAAGCATCTCGGTCTGGTCGCGGCTCAACGCGGCGAGCGTCGGCGCGGCCGTCACCACGCGCTCCTGCGGTAGCAGCCGCCGCAGGTCGCCGAGGAACCTCCGGTCCGGTAATTGGCGTGTCATGACGTCCTTCAGAGCAGGCTGCCGCCGTTGACGTTGAGGACGTGACCAGTGATGAAAGAGGAGCCGTCCGAAACGAGGAAGAGGACGGCATGCGCTATGTCGGCCGGTGTGCCGAGCCGGCCGACAAGCGTCCGGTCCGCGACAGCGGCGCGATCGATCGGTCGACCAGCCGCCAAGGCCTCGGTATCGATCGGGCCCGGCGAGACGGCGTTGACGCGGATGCCGTGCGGTGACAGCTCGCGCGCCAGCGACTTGGTCATCGCAATCACGGCGCCTTTCGCCGCGGCATAGTGGGCGGCGGGCGAGATGGATCCGTACTGCCCTGCCGTCGATGCGAAGTTCACGATACTTCCGTTCCCGCGCTCGAGCATGTGGGGTGCCACCGCCCGGCAGCAGTTGAAGGCCGTGCGGAAGTTGGCGTCGAGCATGAGCTCCACGTCCGCGGCTGAGACCTCAAGCAGCGGACGAATGTGCCAGGCTCCGGCGACGTTCACCAAGGCATCAACCGGACCAAGTTCGCGCAGGGTATCCGAGAACCAGTCGGCGGCCGCGTCGGCGTTCGCGAGGTCCGCTGCGTGTGTGACCAGCCGCGCCGAGGCAGCGCTTTCAGCCAATTCGCTGAGTGGTGCGCGGGGCAGGTCGCTGGCGCTCACCCGCGCTCCGGCGCGGAGCAAGACAGTGACGACCTCGCGCCCAATACCGCCCGCAGCGCCGGTCACCATCACGACCCGATTGGTGATCGCAAATGGATCGGTGGTTTGGACATGTTCGCTCATCGACGCCTCCGCGATTGTTTTCGTTCGACGGCACGTTCCGCAGCTGCGACCACCGCCTCTATCGTCAGCCCATGCCGTTGGGCGAGGTAGGGGAGAGACCCGCACTCCCCAAACTCGTCCTGGATGCCGACGCGTTCGAGGGCTGCCCAAACGTCGCGCGTCGTGAGCGTCTCTGCAATAGCGGCGCCGAGACCACCGATAATGCTGTGGTTCTCGGCGGCGACGAGCGCGCCGGTTTCCGTCGCGAGCCGCAGCACCGACTCGTGGTCGAACGGCTTGATGCTCGGCGAGCTCAAGACCGCCGCCGAAATCCCGCGCTCGGCGAGCCGTCTTGCAGCCTCGATCGCACGCTCAACCATGATTCCGCAGGCCACGATCCCGACATCGCTGCCGTCGCTCACCAGCGTCGCCCGGCCGATCTCGAATCGGGTGCGGGCAGGGTCGAGGACGAGCGGTACGTCGGCGCGCTGCAGGCGCATGTACACAGGCCCGCGGTGGTCGATCGCCGCCCGCGTCGCCTGCTCCAGTTCGACCGCATCGGCAGGGTCGAGCACCACCATGTTCGGCATGGCGCGCATCATGGCGAGGTCGTCTATTCCCTGATGCGTGCCTCCGTAGCCGGTGGTCAAGCCCGGCAGGCCGGCGACGATCTTAACGTTCGCCCGGGTCAGAGCGCAGTCGATGGCGATGAAGTCATACGCGCGGCGCGTGGCGAAGACCGCGTACGTCGTCGCCACCGGCAGATACCCGGCGCGAGCCAGCCCCCCCGCCACTCCGATCAGGTTCTGCTCGGCCATCCCGACGTTGAAGAAGCGATGGGGGAACTCCTCCTTGAAGGGCAGCATGTCGGTGTACTTCGCCAGATCTGCCGAGAGGCCGATGATGTCGTCGCGCTGCCGCGCGGCCTCGACCAGCGTCGTCCCGAAGGGCGCATTGACGGTGGGCCGGGTGGCAGCTGGTGTCTCACCCATGGCCAGCGTCTGATGTGATTGCTGATCGGTCATGCCAACCTCTCCAGCTGGCGGCTGGCCTCATCCCATTCGTCGGCCTCGACCCGGACAAAATGGGCGCGCTCACGTTCCATGATGAGCGGCACGCCGTACCCCAGCCGGGTGTGGCACACAATCACCCGCGGCTTCCGTCCTCGGCGTCGTGTCGTGGCGAGGGCGGGCACCAGCTCCGAGAGGTCGTTGCCGTTGACCTCCACGGCCTGCCAGCCGAAGGCTCGCCACTTATCCGCCACGGGCTCGACCTCGAGGACATCCTCGAGCGGTCCGTCGGCTTGGGTGCGGTTGACGTCTACAATGGCTACGAGCCGATCTAGGCGCTGGTGGGCCGCGAACATGGCCGCCTCCCAGGTGGCGCCCTCCTGAAGCTCACCGTCTGATAGGAAGTTGAAGACGCGGTGTGTCGCGCCGGTGAGCCGGGCGCCGAGCGCCATGCCGGCCGCGAGGCTCAAGCCGTGTCCCAGCGACCCGCCGGTGATCTCCACACCGGGCGTTGTCTCTAGCGAGGACATTTCCAGGCGGCTTCCGTCGGCACCGTAAGTATCAAGTTCCGCTTCGTTAAGCACACCGGCCTCGGCCAACGCGGCGAACAGGACGATAGAGTAGTGGCCTGTCGAGAGCAGGAAGCGATCACGCTCCGGCCAATCGGGTTGGGCTGGGTCGTGCCGCATCTCCCCGAAGTAGAGCGCTGCCAGGATGTCAGCGGCGTCCAGTCCCTGGCCAACGTAGCCCTGTCCGCGGCCGGCGGCCATGCGAAGGACGTGGCGACGGATGTTCTTGGCATGCCGGGCGAGTTGGTCGAGGGCGGGCCGCTCAAGCCGCGGTTTCGTCACTCTATGCTTTCCTTTCCGTGCGATCGCGCAGCTCTGCGTCGGCGGCGGCTGCGTCAAGTGGCAGATCGACCGCTGCTGCGCGCAATGCACTGAGCTGTGTCGCGACGACGAGCTCGTAGGCGCGGTAGCCGTCGTCGGGTCGAGTCCGTCGCAGCTCTTGCCCGCGCACGGCATCGAGGAAGTCCTCGAGCAGCCCAACGAAACCGCCCCACTCCTCTGCGGACAGCAGCGTGTGGGGAACGACCTGCTCCCAACGCTCAGCCGGCGCGTCGTCTCCCGGATAAAGCGTTACCGCCCGCTGGTCGTCGACCGCCAACCAAGCACCTTCGCCGAAGAGCTCCATCCGTTCCCATGGGTGGAAGCTGGTGGCCGTGGAGCTGGTCACAAGCGATCCCACGGCCCCTGAGCCAAACGTCAGGGTGAGCGCCACATTCTCGAACCGGTACCGGTCGTTCCGTCTGGAAGGCGCCGCCACAGCCGCGACCGCGGCGACATCTCCGGCCAAGTAGCGGACGAGGTCGAACAGATGCACCGTCCCGACCTCGAGGAGATCGACGTAGTCGTAGCCGAGGGTGAACTTTCCGCTGAGGAGCGCCGGCCGGCCAATGCGCCCCTGATCAACGAGCCAGCGCGCTTGGGCGTAGGGTGGCGAGTAGCGCTTATTACAGACGGTGATGCAGAGCCTCTGCGCCGCATGCGCTGCATCGAGCATGCGCCGCGCGTCGGTGAGCCGGCGCGCGATCGGCTTTTCGACGAGCACGTGGGCGCCGGCCTCGAGTGATGCAATTACATGTTCCGCATGCAGCCCGTCGGGGGTGCTGACGATCACAGCGTCGGGACGGGCCTCGTCGAGCATGCGCCGCGCATCGGCGAACACCGGCACCGACCACCCTCGACGCAGCCTATCGGCCTGTTGCGCATCCGCAGTGACCAGGCCCACCAACTCGACCGGCTCCCAGCGTGAGCGCAGCCGGCCGATGGCCGGCAGGTACTTGGCCTGCGCGACGCCGCCGGCACCGATGATGGCCAACCGCACGCTCGCTTTGGCCGCCCGATCCTCGTCATAGGCGAGCTGGTACACGTCGGCGCGCCGGAAGACCGCCTCCGCATCGAGCAGCTCGAGGAACGCTGGACGGCTCATGCGCTGATCTCAGCGTCCACGATGAGGTCCCGGCGGGCGGTCCGAGCTGCGAGGCGTCCGCTAACTACCTCGAGTGACAGCGCGAAGAGGATGACCAAGCCCTTGTATAGGAGGAGGTAGGCGTCGCGAATGCCGACCGTCGCGAGACCGGTGTTGAGGACGGCGATAAAGAGGACGCCAATCAGCGTCTGGCGCAGACTACCCTCGCCCCCGGTGAGTTTGGTGCCGCCGATGATGACCGCCGCGATGGCGTCGAGCTCGAGCCCGAAGCCGGCGTTCGGCTGTGCCGTCGCGAAGCGACCGATCTCCACAACGGCACCGATCCCAGCGCAGGACGCCGAGAGCACAAAGACATTGAGGCGCACCGCATTCACCCTGATTCCAGCCTGCCGCGCACTACCCTCGCCACCCCCGACGGCGTACACATAGCGTCCGAACCGCGTCTTCGCGAGCACCAGGTGGCCGACGAGGTAAGTGAGGACAACCACCACGAGCGGAACGCTGAGTGGATGCGGCAGGCGCGCATTGACGACCGTCGGTAGCCATCCGGCGACTGACACGGAAGTGCCCTCAGTGAGCGCCGTCGCAACGCCGCGTGCCCAGATGAATGCCGCCAGCGTCACGATCACCGAGTTCAGCCCGAGCAGTGCGACAAGTCCTCCGTTGATCGCACCCACAGCCATGGCGATCAGCAGTCCCAGGACGATCGCCGAGAGAATGTCGCCCGTAATCTGAGAGACGAGCGCCACGATCACGCCGAGCAGGGCCAGTATCGATCCCACCGACAGGTCGATACTTCCGGAGATCAGCACGAATGTCATGCCGAGCGCAACGATCGCCAGCGCAGCGTTCTGATTGGCGATGTTCGCCGCGCTGGCCAGGCTGAGGAAGCCGGGGTTGACGATGCCGAAGACGGCGACCATCGCGATCAGCGTGATCCCCAGTCCGTAGCGATGCGTGAGCTCGAAGACCCGCCGCGACGAGAGGTTCATCGGTCGTGCTCACCTCCGCCTTGGGCAATCCGATCGAGGACTGCGGCGGCGAGGATGATGAATCCGGTCGCCGCGGCCTGCCATTCCGCCGAGATGCCACGAATCGTCATGTAGTTCAGGACCATGCCGACGATGAGTGCGCCAAGCAGCGTCCGCTCGACGCGACCGACCCCTCCGCTGATGCTCGTGCCGCCAAGAATCACCGCCGTGATGACGGCAAACTCCATCCCCCGCCCGATCGGTGGGTTCACGATCCCAATGCGGGCGGCGAGCAGCAAGCCACCGACGGCGGCGAGTAAGCCGGACAGTGCGTAGACCGACACGCGGGTCCGTCCGACCGGAACACCCGAGAGGGCGGCGGCGCGCACGTTGCCGCCGATGGCGTAGATCCATCGCCCGAACATCGTTCGACCCATAGCCGCACTCGCCACCGCGTAACCGACCAGCATCACTACGGCCGGCATCGGAACACCGAGCAGCTCGCCGTTACCGAGGGTGACGAACAGCGGATCGCGTATCCAGATCCAGTTGTCGCCGAGCAGCAGGATCACCTGCGCCAGGCCGCGAATACCGATCAGCATGCCGAGCGTGACGATGACCGGGCTGATTCCGGTCTTCTCGACGATCAGGCCGTTCAGAAGGCCAACCCCTGCGCCGGCCGCGAGCGCTGCGGCGATCGCGACCGGCGCTGGGA
>JACCWY010000390.1 GCA_013697395.1 Chloroflexota bacterium
TTTGTCGGAAGCTCGCCATCCAGCAGCAGCTTCGTCGTCTCCTCGAATGTCGAATGCTCGGCCAGATCCTCGATCGCGTAGCCCCGGTAGACGAGCTTACCCGCCTGGCCATCGACATACGAAATCACCGACTCGGCGACGATTACGCCTTCGAGTCCAGCGGCGGAGGGCGGGGCGGCGGCGGTAGAGAGATCGGCCATGGGTGGGGAAGTTATCCGGCGCTCTCGGAGACGTCAAACAACTCCATCGATGGCCGGTCGCCCAGTCGTGGCACGTCCCCCAGTCGATGGATCTTCATCAGATTCGTTCGCCCGCCGACGTCGAGCGGAGCGCCGCACACGAGCACGATGACCTCGCCCTGCTCCGCGAGTCCCTCTGCCATGAGGCGCTTTTCCAAGTCGGCGATCAGCCGGTCGATCGTGTCTCGAATCTCCATGACGAGGGGGGTCACCCCCCAGTGGAGGCTCAGTCTGTTGCGGATCCGCTCGTGTGGCGTGAACGCGATCAGCGGCACGAACGGGCGATACTTCGCCAGCAGTCCCGCCGTAGATCCCGATTGGGTGAACGAGACGATGTACTTGGCGCCGACCTCGGCCGCCACCAGCGTGGCCGCGTCACACACCGCCTGGGCGAAGTCGTCCGTGCGCTCCGTTCCTCGCCGACGCCGCCAGGCGGTTCGCTGCATCTCTGTTTCCGCAGCTATGATGATTCGCTCCATCATTTCGACCACCGCGACCGGATGGAGACCGGTAGCAGTTTCGGCCGAAAGCATCACCGCATCCGTGCCGTCGAAGATGGCGTTGGCGACGTCCGAGGCCTCGGCGCGGGTTGGCGTGAGGCTGGTTGTCATCGACTCCAACATCTGGGTGGCGACGATGACGAGTCGCTTGGCGGCGTTCGCCTTGCGGATGATCTCCTTTTGCAGGATGGGCACTCGCTCGGGAGGAAGCTCCACTCCCAGATCACCGCGCGCGATCATGACGCCCGCGGCTTCCGCCAGGATCTCGTCCAGGTTCTCGACGGCCTGCGGTTTCTCGAGCTTTGCTATGAGCGGCACGTCGCCGCCGCAGGACCGGATCTCCTGCTTGAGGTCCAGAAGGTCCTGACCCCGCCGGACGAACGACAGCGCCACGTAGTCCACGCCATGCGCGCAACCGAAAGCGATGTCCTGGCGATCCTTGTCCGTGAGGGCCGGCGTGGAGATCATGACGCCCGGCAGGTTGATTCCTTTCTTTTCCTTCAGAAGCCCCCCCTCGACGACGCGCGTCCGCACGACTCTATCATCTTCGACCTCTTCGACCGCCAGGACGAGCCGACCGTCGTCCAGCAGGATTCGATCGGCGGGGCGGACGTCGAGCGGCAGCTCGCGGTAGGTCGTCGTGAGGACGTCGCGAGTACCCTCTCCGTCGCCGGCACGAAGGCGCACGGTATCACCGGGAACAAGGTCGACCGCACGACCCTGGATGGTTCCGATCCGGATCTTGGGGCCTTGCAGATCCTGCAGGATCGCCACCGGCCGGCCCAGGCGCTGCGCGGTCTCGCGAACGAGCGCGATCGTACGGGCGTACTCGTCGTAGTCGCCGTGCGAGAAGTTGAGGCGGGCGCAGTCCATGCCCGCCCGGATCAGCGCCTCGAGCAGTTCAGGGCTCTCACTGGCCGGGCCCAGCGTGCACAGGATCTTGGTGCGGGTGGCGCGCAGCATGATGGCGTCGCAAGCTAGACGGGAGACGTCGGTTGCGCATTCCCTGGTGCCGGGCAAAGCTCGCGAGTAAGTTCGGGCCCGGTCCGATTAGCGCCCGCTTCCGGGCGCATGAACGACATCCAGGCCCTGGGGCTGTAGCTCAGCTGGGAGAGCGCCTGAATGGCATTCAGGAGGTCGTCGGTTCGATCCCGATCAGCTCCACCACGTCATCGATGAAGGGCCCTGCGGTCGCTAAGGCTGTGGGGCCCTTTCGATCTCCGTCGTGCAGCGCCTGACACCTGAAGAGTTCGAGGAGCGCGCGATCCTCTACGCGCTCGGGGTCCTGAACACGGCGGATCGCGCTCAGTTCGAGGCCGAGCGCCAAGAGCGGGGCGAGGAGGGCGAGCGGATGGTGGCCAGCGCCCGGCGTGCGGTCGCTCGTGCGGGCCTGGGTTCGGGCTCGAACACCGGGCCTGCCGAGCGCGAGGCGCTGGCGGCCGTCACCGAGCGCCCGCTTGCACGCGATGTCTCGCCGATATGGGTCGCGGCCCTCGTCCTGGCGGCCCTTCTCTGCGTCGGCACGTTCGCCTGGGGTATCCATCAGCGGGGCCGCGTGGCCGGACTGGAGTCGGCGCGAGAGGCCGCCGCCGGCCGCGCAGACTCTCTGGCCTCGCTGCTGGCGACGCGCGACTCCGCGGCCGCGTCTCAGCCCGGGCTCGATGAGATCCTCCCCGTCATTCTTGCCGCCGATGCCGTCTTTCTGCCGCTCGAGGGCGTTGGCGGGGCGCAGGGCCGGCTCGTGGCCGGCTCCGGCGGGGCGCTTCTCGTCGCCAGCGGCCTCCCGTCATTGCCCCAGGGCTCGGTCTACCGGCTCTGGCACCAGGGTGAGGCGGCACCCCGGGAAGTCG
>JACCWY010000392.1 GCA_013697395.1 Chloroflexota bacterium
CCCGACGTCTACTACATCATCCTGGATCGCTATGCCGGTTCGACGGGGCTGGCAGAGGCGTACGACTTCGACAACGAGCCCTTCCTGACCGCCCTCGAGGAGCGCGGCTTCGCGGTCCCCCGCAACGCCCACGCCAACTACGTCAAGACCCCGTTCTCACTCGCAAGCTCGCTGAACATCGAGCTCCTCGACGCGGACGCCCTGAGGGCGGAGGCAGACTCGGACCAGGATCGGGAACCGATCCACCGCGTCCTGGGCGGGCACCTGGCGGTGCCGGTAGCGCTCAAGCAGCTCGGCTACCGATACTTCCACGTGGCCAACTGGTGGACGCCGACAGGCACGAACGTCGACGCCGACCGCACCTTCCGCTACGAGGGGCAGGACGAGTTCTCGACGGTGCTGGCGCAGACCACGCTGCTGCGCGCGATCACGGAGCCCGAGGCCGCACCCACCGACCCGTGGGACTGGCGCGTGCTGCGCAAGCACTCGCAGTACGCCCTCGATCGCCTCGACGAGATCCCGGTCCTCCCCGGCCCCAAGTTCGTATTCGCGCACCTGCTGATCCCCCACGACCCGTACGTCTTCGACCGGGATGGCTCCTTCATGGATCGCGAGCAGGTCGCGGCGCAGGGTCAGCCGGAGAGCTACCGACGCCAGCTCACCTACCTCAACGACCGTCTGCTGCAGCTGGTCGACCGCATCATCGCCGGCTCCGGCGACGACGCCGTGATCATGCTCCAGGCCGATGAAGGCCCCTTCCCCGCGCGCTACCGGGCCAACGAGTGGGCATTTCAATGGCAGGACGCCACCGACGCCGAGCTGGAGGAGAAGTTCGGCATCCTGTTCGCCATGCGCGTGCCGGGCGCCGACCTCGAGGCCGCCGGCCTCCACGACGCGATCACGCCGGTCAACACGTTCCGCATCATCTTCAACGCGCGCTTCGGGACGGACCTTCCGCTGCTCCCGGACCGCATCTGGGCGCACGAGAACCTTCGCCACTTCTACGATTTCTTCGAGATCACCGACCGACTCCGCCACGACTGACGGCGCCGGGGTGCGGCGTGATTTCGGCGCGCGATGCCAACTGAGCTGGCCCTGCAACCAACGGCGTCGCCGTTCGCCGCCGTTCGGCCGGCTGGGCTGGCAATTCGACCCTTGGGCCAACCAAGTTGGCCGATCTGCGATCCGGGCGCGGGCGCGCTGCGCGCTCATCGGTCGCAGGGCCAACCGGATTGGCGCTCGACCCCGGCTCAGGCCGTAGCAAGGACCGCGCGTTCGGCGAGCGCGATCGGCAGTCCGCCCGAGGACGTGATGCCGTCGTGGAAGGCCCGCAGGGCATCGATGTCGGATGAGCCGTGGGCGGCGAAGAAGGCGCCGCGGATACGCACGATCTCGAGGCATCCGGTCAGGTAGGACGAGGCCTGGGTCGGCCAGGCGCAGTAGCGCGTCACCTCGGCCTTTGCCGTCGGCTCGGTCAGGCCGGTGTGGCTGGTCATGAAGGCGACCGCCTCGTCCCAGCTCATCTCGCCCATGTGGAGGCTGGTGTCGACCACGATCCGCGCGGCCCGGAAGATCGTGGCCTCGTACTGGCTCATCTCGTGGCGCAGGTCCGTGAAGAAGCCCTGCTCGCGCATCATGCGCTCGGCATACAGCGCCCAGCCCTCGCTGAAGTACGGCGTGCGGAAGACCTGCCGCAGCCGGCTGGGATTACCCTTCGACGTGACGAGGTGCCAGTGGTGGCCCGGGTAGGCCTCGTGGACGGCCGTCGTCGGGATGCCCGGGTACGAGTTCGAGGCGAGCCGCTTCTGGATCTCGTCCTCGGACGCGCCGTCCGGCGGGAACGGCACGAAGAAATGGCCGAGCATCCTGTCGCTGAACGGCGGCGGCGACATGTACGAGGCCACCGCCAGCACGGGGCGCTGGAAGGGCGGTGACGGCACGACCGCGCAGGACTCTCCCTCCGGGAACGTGACGAGCCGATGCTCGCGCAGGTATTCGCGCGCCCGCTCGGTCCACTCCTCGTACCCGATGCGCATCTCCTCCGGCGTGCGGGGGTGATCCTCGTTCAGCTCGTCGAGGACGGCCTTCCAGTCATCGGTCCCGCGTAGCTCGCGCGCGCAGCGGGTCAGCTCGGTTGCGAGCTCGTCGTACGCGGCCTGACCCCGCTCGCGGAGCTCGCGAGCCCCGAAGCCGAGCAGCTCCTTCTCGCGCAGCAGCGCCGAATAGCGCTCTTCGCCGAGCATGTAGTCCCCGGCCGTCGTGGGCCGCATCTCCTCCAGGAAGGCGACGTATTCGTCGTAGGCCGATCCGGCCGCTTCGCCGGCCTCGGCCAGCTTGGCGCGGAGCGGCCCGTCGTCCATCTGGGCCGGAAGAATCTCGCGGAGGTAGCGCGCGCCGGCGCGAGCCTGGTTCGCGGCGCGGTCGAGGAAGATGCCAGGCACCATCTCGGGGCGCAGGTTGCGTTTCCCATCCTCGAGGTTGCCCGGAATGAGGCGCATCCGCGCGACGGCCGCATCCACCAATTCCTCCATCGGTCGAAGCCGATGCAGGAAGAGACTGAAGATGCCGGTCATGCCGGGGTTCAGGTAGACGTCGGGCTGCCGCCGCCAGACCTCGAAGTCCTCGATGATCTGGCGACCACGCAGGGTGCTGATGGCGAGCTCGCGATCGATGCCCTCGTCGAAGCTGAGGGGACCCTGCTCGACCGCGCGGAAGCGATCCAGCCAGCCCGCGTCGGCAGTCTTGCGCCGGTCGAAGGCGGCCTCGGACATGTCGTCGAGCTCCTCGTCATACGCGGTCAGGCCCAGGCCGCTGGCGCGAACCGGCGATTCGGTGAACTCGGCGTCGAGGAACTCGTTCGTCAGGTCGTCGAACGACGGCATGCGGAAACCTCGTCTGCGGGCCGGGGAGGTTCCAGTCTATCGGGATGCCGCAAGCGCCGACGATGAGGTGGGCCGCAAACGGATGGGGCTGCTCGGGGTCATCGGCGGCGCGCGGTTTCGGGCATGGCCGCCATCGCCCTCTCGAGACCTACATGACCCGACGCCACGCCCGGGTGCTCACCCGACAGCCGCCGAGTCCGCGTAGATTCCGCCCATGCATGCACCCGGGGACTGGTAGATCGGGATTCGTGGTCGTCGGCTGAACCGACGCGCGTCGGCCACGCTCAGCTCCGACGTGCGCTGCAGTCGGGGGACCAGGATTGATGACATACCAGTCCGGGGATGTATGCCTGACGGACGCCCGCGGAGCCGCGGGCACACCAAGTCGGGACCGGATTGGGCCCTAGCTGTTCTTCCCACTCACGTTGTTGACGGGAGCCCGGCTCAGCGGCGGCTGGCCTGCGAGCGACCAATGTGGTCGGGACCGATTGTAGAAGTCGACGAAGGCCGGCAGGCTGGCAACCCGCTG
>JACCWY010000425.1 GCA_013697395.1 Chloroflexota bacterium
CGGCGGCTCTTGCGTTCTGGCCCATCGGCCCGGCTATTGGCGGTCTGGGAGGAGTGGCGTTTTGGTGCGCGCTCTGCTTCGTGGCGAGCGCCCTGCCAGTTCGCTTGCCTAACGGCCTGCACGTCACAGTGGCGTTCGCCCCGGCGACCGCGGCGATGCTCCTGGGCGGTCCTGCGGCAGCCGGAATTGTCGCGGTGCTTGGCACCATTGACCTTCGAGAGCTTCGCGGGCGTGTCCCGTGGTACGGCGTGCTCAATGATCACGCCTGTTTCGCGATTGCTGCGACGACCTCCGGGATCATCCTCGAGGTGCTGCTTTGGGCATTTCGCGAGTCAGGCGTCCCAGTCGGAGGGTCGGGCGTTGGGTTCGCCGCATTCATCATCGCCGCCGGCTGGTACTTCGTCGCGAACAATGTCTTGGGCGTCACCGTCGTCCATCTGCGGACAGGCGTCCCCTTTCGCGTCGTCTGGGCCGAGGACATACGAGGGATCGTCCTGAGCCTTATCGCGCTCGCACCCCTGGGCTGGCTCATGGCGCAAGTTTTTCAGCTTCCGGGCGGGGTCGGTTGGTGGGCAACACCGCTCTTCGTGGTTCCTCTCTTCAGCACCCGACTCGCCTATGCGAGGTACGTGGAGACTAGGGAGCTGTTCGAGCAGACGATCGAGGCGCTGTCCAAGGCGGTCGACGCACGCGACGTCTACACGCGAAACCATTCGAGCCGGGTGAGCCACATCGCGGAGGCGATGTCCAGGGTGATGCGTCTGCCCGAGGGCGAGATCGAGAAGATCAAGTGGGCCGGGCTGTTGCATGACGTCGGCAAGATCGGCATCCGCGACAACATCCTGCTGAAGGAGGGCCCGCTGGATCAGCACGAGCGCATCCTGATGAACCAGCACCCGACCATCGGGGCGGAGATCGTGGCGCCGGCCACGCAGCTGGCCGCGGAGGCGCCGCTCATCAAGGCCCACCACGAGTGGTTCAACGGGTCCGGCTACCCGGACGGCGTGGAAGCGCTAGATATTCCGCGCGGCGCGCGGATTCTCACGATCGCCGATGCCTACGAGGCGATGACCAGCTCGCGCCCGTACCGCAAGACGCCGCTCACGCACGAGATCGCGATCGATCAGCTCGAGAAGTTCTCCGGGATTCAGTTCGACCCCGAGATCGTGCCGATCCTGGTCGGTCTGGACCGCAGCATTCTGGATCGGCCGCCGGATCGGCCTGACGAGCTGCCGACCATGCTGCAGCGGCCGGACGTGCACGACACGGCCACGCCATCGTCATCCGCGGCGGCATCGGCGCTACAGCAGGAGCCCACAACGAGGCCCGCCCTGGCCTCGGACGATGTTTCTTAGCGCGATCCTGCTCGCGCTGGTCGTCGGCGCACTGGCGGGTGGTGGCCTGCCCAACCTTGCAGAGCTGAAGCTGCGCTGGACCGTCCTCCTGGTCGCCGCGCTGGCGTTGCGGCTTGTGGTCGACCTCAGTCGTGAGACGGGCTTCGCCGACCTGGTTCCGGTCGGCTGGGCGTACATCGCCGCCTATGCCCTCATCTTCGGATGGCTCTGGTTCAACTGGCGCGTGCCGGGCCTGCAGATCGCCTCGGTCGGCATCGGCGCCAACATGCTCGCGGTGCTCCTGAACGGCGGCCAGATGCCGATCTGGTCGGCCGCCTTCTTCGCCGCGGGGTTCACGCAGGCCGACCTCGTCAACGACCCGTTCCACTTCCTCCTCCAGGCCGATACGGTCGCCGGCTTCATCAGCGGCGGCGGGCTGTGGGGCGACGTCATCCCCCTGCCGATCCCGTTCATCCGCGACGTGGTCAGCATCGGCGACGTGCTGCTCGCGCTCGGAATCTTCTGGGCCATCGTGTACTCCATGACCCGGGCCGACGCGCCGTCGCGACGAACGCTGGCCCTAGGCGAATCGGGGGCCCGCCCCTTCCCGGCCGGCGCGTTCCAGTCGGGCCTTGCCTACGCCGAGGCCTCTGCCATTCCTGCCGACCGCCGTGCCGGGCCGGGCGAAGTCGCGCAGGGGCGCGCCCAGTCGCCGTATCTGCTCCTCGTCCGCAACCGCAACTTCTCGCTGCTCTGGGTTGGGCAGCTGATCTCGCTGCTCGGCGACCGGATCCACATCATCGCGCTGGGTGCGCTGGTCGCAGGCCGAGGATCGGAGCTCGAGGTCGGGCTCACGTTCGCGGCGACGGCCGTGCCGAGCGTCGTGCTGGGGCCGCTGGCCGGCGTCCTCGTCGACCGGTGGGATCGCCGCCGCACGATGATCGCCTGCGACCTGGTGCGCGCCGCGCTCGTGCTGGCCGTGCCGTTCGCGTTCGAGATCCACATCGGGCTCGTGTACCTCATGGCCTTCCTGATCTCGACCGTGACCCTCCTGTTCCGACCGGCCAAGACGGCGGTGGTCCCGGCCATCGTCAAGGAGCGAGACCTGGTCGCGGCCAACTCGGCGATGTCGGTGCCGGAGACTGCGGCGGACCTGATCGGGTTCCCGGTCGCAGGCCTGATCGTCACCGCCCTGTCCGCCGTCGTCGGTGCCGCCTTCGTGCTCGACGCAGCCACGTACCTGGTCTCGGCGGTCCTCATCTGGGCCATGCTCCTGCCGCGCCAGCTGGAAGAGGCCCAGGAGCCGATCTCGGTGGCAGCGGTCCTGAAGGAGATGCGGGAAGGTTTCGCGTACCTCTGGAA
>JACCWY010000434.1 GCA_013697395.1 Chloroflexota bacterium
CTGGTGACGATGCACTCGCCCAGGTCCGGAAGGCTGATGTACTGGTCCACGTCCACCCCGATGCCGTACACCCCGGCGTCGCAGGCGGCCTCCAGGGTGCCCTGGCCGGTGAGGCCGGCGACCTGGAACAGGACATCGGCGTCGGCGCCGATCATCTGCTCGCCGATCGACTTGCCGGTGGCCGGGTCGCTGAACGCGGTCGTGATGTCGGTGCTGGCGTATTCGATCAGCACCTCGATGTCCGGGTTGACGCTCGCCGCGCCGTTCGCGTAGCCGGAGATGTAGTTCACCACCGGCGGTACGCTGTCGATGCCACCGACCGCGCCGATGACCCCGGTCTCGCTGATGTTGGCGGCCACGATGCCGGCGAGGTAGCCGGCCTGCGCCTCGTTGTAGAGGAGGCCCATGTAGTTGTCCGGGGGCGGATCGGCCGCGATGAACTGGTCGACGCCGATGAACCACGTCTCCGGGTTCTCCTCGGCGGCCGCCAGGGTGGCATCGCCGATCGCGAAGCCGACCGTGATGATCACGTCAAAGTCGCGGTCGACGAACGTCTGGATGTTCTGCGCGTAGTCGGCGGGTGCCTCCGTCACGATGACGTCGGCGGTGCCACCCACGGACGTGGCACCCGCGATCGCGCCGCACCACGAAGCCTCGTTGAATGACTTGTCCTCGAGCTGGCCGACATCGGTCACGACGCCGATCGTCAGCGCGTCGCCGCTCTCCGGCTCGCCACAGGCCGCCAGGCCGGTCGGCGCCTCACTTGCAGCCGCGCTCTCGCTGGGCGCCGCTGACTCGGCCGGCTCACTCTCCGCCGGCTCGCTCTCGGCCGCCGCCGATGGGCTCTCGCCGCCGCCCGTACAGGCAGCGAGGATCAGCATCAGGATGGCCAACACGGCCATCATCGAGCTGGGGTGCTTCCGCATCAGTTTCCTCCACACCGTTTGAGTGGTGCGCTCTGCCGCGCGGTGCGCGGCGCCTCCGGTGCGCTCGGGGCCATGGGCACCGGGGCGCAGAATCTGCGGCATCATACTGCCTCGCCGCTCGCGTACTCAAGGTTTGAGCGCGTCGCGTGGCCCGTATCATCGGGCGCCATGAGCGGACTTCCGGATCGCGTGCGACTCGTGATCTTCGACCTCGACGGCGTCGTGTACCGCGGCAACGAGCCGATCCCCGGCGCGCGCGAGCTGGTCGAGTTCCTTCACCTCGCCGGCGTTGCGGTTCGCTTCGCCACGAACAACTCGATGGTCGCCCGGGCGGGATACGTCGACCGCCTGGGCTCGATGGGCATCGGGGCCGGCATCGATGAGATCGTGACCTCGACGTCGGCCACGGTCGAGCATCTCCGGCGCCACGCGCCAGACGTCCACGCCGTGCTCGCCATCGGTGCCGATGGCATGCGGGCCGAGCTCCTCGAGGCTGGGCTGGAGGTCACCATGGCGGGTGACGCGGCGTTCGCGGCGCACGACGGCGGTCCTCTCGACCAGCGCTACGACGCCGTCCTCGTTGGCCTGGATCCCGAGGTCGACTATCGGCGCCTGGCAGTGGCCATGAGCGCCGTGACCGGTGGCGCCAGCCTGATCGCGACGAACGCGGATGCACGCTACCCGACGCCGAGCGGCTTCCTCCCCGGCGCCGGATCGATCCTCGCCGCCCTGGCGACGGCCACCGGCGTCCTGCCCGAGGTGATCGGCAAGCCGTCCCCGGCGATGTTCGCCGCCGCCGTCGAGGCCAGCGGGATCGATCCCCGCGAGGCCGTGGTCGTCGGCGACAATCCCGACGCGGACGTGGCCGGGGCGCACCGGGCGGGGCTCACCGCGATCCTGGTGCTGACCGGCGTTGCCGATGCCGCGACCGCCGCGGCGCTCGAGGGCGAGCGGCGCCCCGAGGCGACGGCCGCCGGTCCCGCCGAGGTGCGTGTGCTCCTCGCCAAACGCCTCAGCTGATGGACGCCTCCGAACGCCAGGCGTCCCACGCCAGCGCGGCCGAGGCGATCAGCGGCTGCATGACCATCGGCGGGGCGAACGCGCGGCGGAAGCCGTTGAGCGCGATGGCGGCGAGCTCGTCGTCGGTGAGGCCGACGGCAAGCGCGGTCTGCACCAGCTCGTCGGTCAGGGTGGTGCGCGTCACGGTGCGGTCGTCGGTCGAGATGGTCACGCTCACCCCGGACCGATGGAGCGCCGCGAGCGGATGGCTGGCGAGGTCGGCCACGACCGCGGCCTGCACGTTCGAGGTCGGACACAGGTCAAGCGTGATGTCGCGGTCCCGAAGGAGCGCGACGAGGTCGGGATCCTCGGTCGCGGTCACGCCATGCGCGACCCGACGAACCCCGAAGTCGAGCACCTCCCGCACCCGTGCGACGCCGGGCGCCTCGCCGGCGTGCGCCGTCAGCGCGAGCCCGCCGTCACGAGCGGCATTGAACGCCGCAGCATGGGGCGGGGCCGGCCAGGTCGCCTCCGGACCGGCCAGGTCGAATCCGATGACCGGGGCACCGAACTGTGCCGACCGCTCCGCGAGATCCACGTTGGCCTGCGGCGGGTGCTGGCGCATGGCCGTCACGATGAGCCCGATGAGCGGCGTGGTCGGCCCGCGTGCCGCGGCACCCCGGGCGATGCCCGTCGCGACCGCCTCGATGACCGCGTCGATCGATAGTCCGCGCTCGAGGTGGAGCCGCGGCGCCCATCGCACCTCGGCATATCGAACGCCCTCGAGCGCCAGGTCCTCGACGAGCTCCGCCGTCGCCCGCTCGAGCGCCTCGGACGTCTGGAGCAGCGCGATCGGCAGGTCGAAGAAGGTGAGCAGCTCGGCCTGGTCCGTGCAGCGCTCGGGGCCGACCATTCGGTGCTCAGCATCCTCGAGCGTGAGCGGCATGCCGATCGCGTCAGCCAGCTCGACCGCCGTCGCCGGGCGCAGCGAGCCGTCGAGGTGCAGGTGCAGCTCGGCCTTGGGGAGGCGGCGCACGACGTCGAGGGAGACCACGGGGCCATGATAGGCACTCGCGGCGCGATCTCGGCTGGAGCCACACTGGTCGGACTCGTCCTCCTGCTCGGCCCACGGGCGGCGGATCCGGGTATCGAGATCTCGGCGGAGGTGTTGGTGCGCGGGCGGGCGCAGGCCGCGACCGACGCGCTCGATGCTCTCCGCGACGCCATCCAGCCCGGCCTCGATGAGGCTCGCCTCGCCGCCGCCGCGGTCCTCAGCGCGGATGACCCCCCGGGTTCCCTGCTGCTCGCCGCCGGCGCCACGATCGCAGATGCCGAGGGAGCCGCCACCACGGCTCGTCGCGCCGTGGCCCGCCTCAACGGCGCCCGGGGCACATGGGGCCTGGGTGCGACGCCGCTGGCGGACCCGACTCCCGCCAGCGAGCTGGAGTCGATCGGGAGGCAGCTCGCCGCTGCCGCACCGGCCGGCGATTCGTTCGCCGACCTCCGTGAGCGTGGGATCGAGCTGCCGGCGACGCTCGAGCAGGCGCTGACGGCGCTCGAGGGCGGCGACCTCGACACCGCCGAGGAGATCGTGGCGCAGGCGCGCGCCGACCACGATCTCGTGGCGGCCTGGGAGGCGGAGCGAACGACGCTGGCGGTGTGGATCGCCACCACGGATGCGATGATCATCGCCATGGAGGAGATCGTGTCGGCCACCCGCGCCGGCGACGCCGCCGCGGCCGGCGCCGCGGCTGAGCGGTTTGCGGACCTCGGCGACGAAGCGGCACCCGCGGATCGCGCGCTCCGCATCGCCCTCGGCGAGGGGGGATCGGCGCTGATTGCGGCGCCGCTCGAGCGGCTCGCGGCGGCGCTCGGCGGGATCGAGGACGCCCGGAGCGCGACCGCGGCGATCGCCACGGCCATGGGGCGATGAACGACGGTCCACGCGCGGCGGACGCCACGGATCCGCTGATCGGGAGGACCCTGGCGGAGCGGTACCGGATCGAGGAGGGGATCGCGCGCGGCGGCATGGCGCGCGTGTATCGGGCCCGGGACGTTCGGCTCGAGCGTGACGTGGCGATCAAGGTCCTGTCCCCGCCGTATGCCGACGACCCGCAGTTCACCGAGCGCTTCCTGGCCGAGGCGCGCGCGGCGGCATCGCTCTCCCACCCGAGCCTGGTGCACGTCTACGACTCGGGCAGCGACGGCGCGGCGTACTTCATCGTCATGGAGCTGCTCGACCGCCACCGATCCCTGCGCGAGGAGGTCGACACCAGGGGCCCTCTCGCTCGTGACGAGGTGCTTCGCATCGGCACGGAGCTGCTGGCCGGCCTCCGCGTCGTCCACGAGCGAGGACTGGTCCATTGCGACGTGAAGTCCGGCAACGTCATGCTCGGGCCCGGACCAGCCAAGCTGATCGATTTCGGGATCGCCCGCGTGCCGCACGCGCCGCGGTCCGGCGACACCAGCATCGGCTCGCTCCAATTCATGTCCCCGGAGCAGCTCCACGGCGAGGATCTCACCCCGTCAAGCGACCTGTTCGGCCTCGGGGTCGTCCTGTACGAGGCGCTCACCGGACGCCTGCCATTCCCCGGCTCGACGCCCGAGGACGTGAGCGCGGCCCACGAGGCCGGCGCGGTCCGGCCGCCATCGGTGTTCGTCAGCGGCGTACCCGGTCGACTCGACGACGTCATCCTCCAGGCGTTGCGGCGGGATCCCGCATCGCGCTTCCACAGTGCGGAGGCCATGTCCCACGCGCTCGGGGTTGCCGGCGCGGAGGCGGCCGGGCGCGGCCGGGACCACGACGAGACTCGGGTCATCCGCACCCCCGCGCCCCCAGCGCCAGCACCGTCGGGGGGCTACGTGCCGCCGCCGCTGTCGGCACCGGTCCGGACGCGTCCGCCGCGCAGGCACTTGCCCTCGGCGGCCCGGCCCGCGAGGCGCCGCTCCGGCATGTGGGGCGTGCTCGGCACCTTCCTCGTGCTCGGCGTCGCGGCGCTGGTCGTCGTGTTCGGAGTGCTTCCGCTGCTCGACCTGGGCGGCTCGGGCGGACCGGGCCAGGAGTCCCCGTCCGGGACGCCGGGAGCCTCCGCGGCGCCGGGGACGGTGCTGGTGCCGGAGACGGTGGGGCTGCCGACCGTCGACGCGATCGCGCTTGCCGGCGAGGCAAACCTGAACTGGACGGTTCGGTGCGACGAGGACGCGTCGCAGCCCGAGGGAATCGTCCACCAGGAGCCATCTGCGGGCACGTCCGTCGAACCTGGAAGCACCTTCACGATGTTCTCCGCGCGCATCTCGGACTGTCGCTGAGCGCCCTATACTCTCGGCCCGATTCCAACTCCCATGAAGGAGCACCTGCAGCATGCGCGTGCGCGCCACCGCCGGGCCGCCGGCGACCGTCGAGGCCGATGTCCTGGCCGTGCCGATTTACCGCGAGGATGCCGAGATGGCGGCCGACCTGGCCGAGCTCGATGCGGCATCGGGCGGCGCCATTGGGCGCGCGATCAGCTGGGGTGATTACAACCCGATCGACCACGCTTCGGCGCTCGTCGATGCCGGGGCGCTCCCCGCCGGCCGTCTCCTGCTGCTCAACGCCGGCGCGAGGGGCCGAGGAGCCTTCCGGGCGCGGCGCCTCGGCGCCGTGGCCACGCGCCAGCTGAACGGCCGCGGAGCCTCGACGCTCGCGCTCTGGCTGCGTGACGGTGAGGGCGACCCGGCCTGGGCCGCCGCGGTGGCCGGCGCCGTCGCCGGGACGTACCGTCCGACGGCGGTGTACGGCCGGATTCGCGACACGGATGCCATGAAGCGCTCGGTCACCGAGCTCGTGTGTGTGGGACGGCCGTCGGAGGGCGCGCTGGCCCGCGGCCTGGAGATCGGTGAGGGGTCTGCGCTTGCACGCGACCTGGCCAATCGCTCGGCGAACGACCTGTCACCCGAACGGATGGCCGACGCCGCGCGCGAGCTCGAGGCGGACGGCTGCACGGTCGAGGTGCTCGATCCGGAGCAGATGGAGGAGCTGGGCATGGGGCTCCTCCTCGGCGTCGGGCAGGGAGCGGCGCACCCGCCACGGCTCATCGCGATCAAGCTGCCGGGGTGGGACGCGGCCGGGGCCGGCGACCGCCTGGCCATCGTCGGCAAGGGCGTCTGCTTTGACTCCGGCGGGATCAGCATCAAGCCGGCCGAGGGGATGGGCGACATGAAGCACGACAAGTCCGGCGCCGCGGCCGTGATCGCCGCGGCACGGACCGTGGCGCGCCTGGCACCCGACACGCCGCTGATGGCCGTGGCACCCATGGTCGAGAACATGCCCGGCGGCAACGCCCAGCGCCCGGGTGACGTGGTAAAGGCGATGAATGGCATGACCGTCGAGGTCACCAACACCGATGCCGAGGGTCGCCTCATTCTGGCCGATGCGATGACCTGGGCCGAGCGGCAGGGGGCGACCCACGTCGTGGACGTGGCCACCCTGACCGGAGTCCAGGCGATGGCCTTCGGTGAATCGATCAGCGCGTACTTCGCGCGTCCTCGCGAGTGGGGCGAACGGGTCGGCGCGGCCGCCGAGGCAGCGGGGGAGTGGTTCTGGGAGATGCCCCTGGCGGTCGAGTACCGGGCCAGCTACGACTCACCGCATGCCGACATCGTCAACTCCGGAACGCGGGAGGGCTCGCTCGTCAAGTCCGCCGTCTTCCTGTCGGAGTTCGTCACCGTGCCCTGGGTGCACGTCGATATCGCCGGCACCGCCATGCTCGGCACGGAGAAGCCCTACGCGCCGCGTGGCGCCACTGGTGCGGCGGTCGGGGCCCTCGTGGAGCTCGCGCTCGGGTTCGGTCGAGCGGACGGCTGATCGGGGAAGCAACCAGGGAGGCCCCGCCCTTCCGGACGGGACCTCCCGATCATGTCGAGCGAGCCTCAGCGGTCGTCGTCGACCGCGTCGCGGACGTCGTCCTTCGTCTCGCCCCACTTGTTCTGGACCTTGCCCTCGACCTGGTCCGCCTGGCCCTCGGCCTCGGTTTGGGCATTGTCGGTGGCGTCTCCCCACTCCTCCTTGACCTTGCCGCCGGCCTCTTTCAGCGGGCCTTCGATGCGATCACTGTCCACGTGAATGTCCTCCCTGTGTGACGGCCGGCTCTGTGCCGACCCTGCGTCACCCCTCGCAGGCGGCGTGCCAGCACCAGATACCGCCATACGGACCATCGGCCTATGGTGGCGGACCCCCGCGCACGTAGGATGCGTGGTGCCGCCGCGCACCGCGCGCCCGGCCCGTGGACCAGGAGGCCAGCCCCACCGTGAACCCCCTCGTGATCGCGATCGGCCTGATGTTTGCCGCGGTCGGCGCTGGAGCCGAGCGACTGGCCAGCGCGTGGCCGGCCGATGAGGCGCGGCACCGGCCACCCGGGCTGCGAACGGCCGCCCTCGCCGCGGCCAGTGCCGTGGCAGCGGGCGCGATGGTGGCCCGCTCGGAGCTGCCCTGGTGGGCCACCGCCGTCTACCTTGCCCTGCTCGCGCTCATGGTGGTCCTGACGGCCACCGACCTCGAGCAGCGGCGCCTGCCGCATATCGTGCTCGACCCGCTCATTCTCATCGGAGCGGCGTTCGTGCCGTTCAACCCTGGCGTTGAGCCATTGATGGCGGTTGCGGGCGCTGCTGCCGCCGTCGGCTTCCTCGGCCTGCTGGCGCTCGTCGTGCGGGGCGGCCTGGCGGTGGGCGATCTGTATCTCGTGGCGCCCATCGGCCTCATGGTGGGCTGGCCGGCAGTCTTCACCGCGCTCTTCGCGGCCGCATTTCTGGCGGCCGCCACGAGTATCGTCCTGCTCCTGGCGAAGCGGGTCGGCATGCGGAGCTACATCCCGTTCGGCCCGTTCCTGGTGGGCGGCGCCGTGCTCGCCCTCCTCGTCGACCAGCGACTGCTCGTGATCGTCCGCTAGCGCGACGGCCGATTCGACCCGGTACGAGCGTGCTGCTACCCTGCGGGCGATGCATCCGGCCCTCCAGCGTCGGCGCCGTCACCTGATGATGACGCGCCGCACCACGCGTCGCGGCTCGCAGCGGCGCGGGCTCGCGACCTTCCTCCTCATCACGCTCGGCGTCTTCGGCCTCATGTTCGCGGGATCGCTCATGGGCACCGCGGGCGGAATGCTGGCTGCCTATAACTACTTCGCGACCGGGCTGCCCCCGCCGAACGTGCTGGACGGCATCGAGCCCGCCGAGTCGACCTACGTGTACGACCGCACCGGCCAGGTCCTGCTGGCGCGATTCGAGTGCCAGAACCGCGAGGCAGTCACGTTCGAGACGCTGCCGGACGTGATCTGGCAGGCGACGGTTGCCAGCGAGGACCGTACGTTCTGGGACAACAACGGCGTCGACTTCCAGGGCATTGTGCGCGCCGCGCTCGCAAACCTCGAGGCGGGCAGGATCGTCCAGGGCGCCTCGACCATCACGCAGCAGGTGATCGACTACGCGCGGGTCCTGCAGGTCGAGGGCGAGTCAACGCAGGTCGACCCGGGGGTATCGCCCGAACCGTCAGCGATCGTCGTGGATCCGGATGCGCCGGCGACCGAGGAGGAGCCGGTAGCGGAGGAGACGGATGTCTGCCAGCCGCCCGAGCCGAGCAACTCGACCGATATCGAGGACAAGATCCGGGAGAACATCCTGGCCATGCAGGTGACCGCGGAGTACCCGGGGCGGGCCGGCAAGGAGCGGATCCTGGAGACCTATCTCAACCTGATCTACTACGGCAACGGCTCGTACGGGATCAAGGCGGCAGCCGCCAACTACTTCGGCCTGACCAACCTGGAGGACATGACGATCTCGCAGGCGGCCTTCCTGGCCGCACTGCCGCAGGCTCCGTCGGACCTCGATCCGTACCAGAACCCGAAATCGACGATGGAGGATCCCGAGGCGGGCGCCGCGGACGCCCTGCGGGAGCGAAATCTCGTGCTGGGTGCCATGGTCGAAGAGGGGTACATCACCCCCGCCCAGGAGCGCGAGGCAAGGAACACGACCTGGATGGAGATGAACCCGAATCGGCTGACGAGCATCCTCCAGGAACCGCACTTCAGCTTCCGTGTCCGCGCCGAGGCGGAGCGCATCCTCGCCACGTTGCCCGGGGTCACCGATGGCGCGCTGGCCGTCCGCACCGGCGGCTATCGCATCACCACCTCCCTCGACTATCCGCTGCAGCAGGAGGCGAAGCGGCTCGTCACGAAGTGGGTGGAGACGCTGCGGGGCTTCAACGTCAACAACTCGGCCATGGTCGCCATCGACTCGGCGACCGGCGAGATCGTCGCCTACATCGGCAGCGTCGACTACTACAACCGCGAGGACCTGAAAGTGCAGGGCCAGTTCGACGTCGCCGGGCTCGGCCTCCGCCAGCCCGGATCGGCCTTCAAGCCGATCACCTACGCCTCCGCCTTCCAGTCGCGCGACGCCACGGTCTCGACCATGCTCGTCGACGCCATGACGGAGTTCAGCACGACGCCGGCGACCTCGTACCGCCCCACCAACGCCGACATCAGAGAGCGCGGGCCGGTACTTGCGATCGACGCGCTGCGCTACTCCCTCAATATCCCGTCGGTGGAGATGCAGGCGCTCGTCGGCTCTCAGACCACCGCCAACTTCGCCGAGTCACTCGGCATTGCCGGCGCGGACTACATCATGGGCCTCGACCCAGGCCTCTCGCTCGCCCTCGGATCGGTGCCCGTGAACCTCACGAACATGACGCAGGCGTACTCGACCTTCGCCATGCAGGGCGAGCTGAACCCCGCGACCACGATCGTCGAGATCCGCAACAACAACAACCGGGTCGTCTACACGCGCGAAGACAACGGACCGCCGGTCACGAACCCCATGACGGCGGCCGAGGCGTACCTGCCCCACTTCATCCTCGAGGGCAACACCGATCCTGCGCGCAACGTGCTGTGGGGTGAGCGGGCGCGGCTCACGACCGCCGACGGGCAGCGGCGGACGGCCGGATTCAAGACGGGCACCACCAACGACTTCCGCGATGTGTCCGGCTTCGGCTATGTTCCGGGCAGCCTGACGACCGGCGTCTGGATGGGGAACAACAACCAGGAGTCCCTCTCGAACGAGTTCTCCGGCGGCCTCTTTAGCGCGGACGGGCCCCTGTTCCTGTGGCAGGAGTTCATGCAGCTCGCGCTCAGCAACCCGTGGGACTGGAACGGGCAGGAACCGGTGCCGCAGACGAGCTTCGAGCAGCCGCCTGGCATCGTGATGGCCAACGTCTGTCGCTACAGTGGGCTGTCGGCAGGCAACTGCGGTGGCGAGCGGGTGATCGCGCTGCCCTTCCTCGAGGGCACCGCACCTCCGCTCGATAACGTGCACGCGCGCGGCTGCCTCGATCTCGAGGCCTACGTCGCCCAGTCGACGCCCACGCGGCCGAACAACTGGCTCATCGCGGCCGACACGTGGTCGGACCGGGTCGTGAATGGCCAGACCGGCTCGCGCGGCGACCCGAGCGCCGCGTCCGACGATCCACGAGTTCAGCTCGCGATCAGCCCGCTCTACGGTGAGCGTGGATTGCCGTCGGTGTGCGGCGAGCGCGTGGCGCGGCCCAGCGCGACGCCGGCACCCAGCGGGTCGCCCCAGCCCACGCCGCCGCCCGGCGACGATGGTGGCGGCGGTGGTGGCGGCGGAGGAGGCGGAGGCGGTGGTGGCGGCGGCGGCG
>JACCWY010000438.1 GCA_013697395.1 Chloroflexota bacterium
GCATGGCATCGAGCACCTCGGACAGCGCCGCCGGGCCACCGGCGCTCAGCATCCGCTGCAGGAGCACCTGCCGGCCCGCCGCCAGCGCACGGGCCGCATCGACCGCGCGTCTTGCCGGCGAGGATCGTCGTGCCCTGATTGCCCTGACCGCCTCGGACCAGGCCGGAAAGCGATCATCCTCGCGGTCGGCGGCCAGCACCGTGACGTCGTGCTCCACGCGCATCGCGTCGGCCAGGTGAGTCGCCTGGAGGCGACCGCCGCTCGTCGGCGGCCAGGGCCAGTCGGCGGTCAGGTACACGATTCGCCGCGGCCCTCCGACGTGCGTGGGCACCAACGCGTCGGGGAGGCCATGCGTGGTCGACACGCTCGTATGATGGAGCACCCATGCCCGGAAAGCTCCGCGTCCTGCACGTCGTGCGTCGCTACGCGCCGCTCCTCGGCGGCACCGAGCGCCTCGTCCGCGACCTCGCGCACGAAGCGCGCCGCCGGGGCCACGCCGTTCGCGTCGTCACGCTGCGCCGCGACGTCGTGGGCGTCGTGCCCGGCGAGCTTTCCGCACGCTGGGACGACGATGGCGTCGAGGTCATCCGACTTCCCGGGGCCGGCAACCGCCGGCTGGCCGTTACCTTCAGGCCCGATCGGCTCGGCCGCGCCATCCGCGACGCGGATGTCGTCCATCTCCACGACCTGCGCTTTGGATTCGTCCTCGGGTCGCTGTTCGCCACCGGCCTGCGGCGGCCGGTGCTCCTGCACACCCACGGCCTGATCTTCCATACGCCCTGGGCCGGCTCCCTGAAGAGGCTTGCCGTGCGTGGCCTGTTTGGCCCGTTGCTCCGCATCGCTGGCGCGCGGATCATCGCCGGCAGCGACCCTGATCGCGACGCCCTCGTGGAGCTGGCCCCGTACCTGGCGCCACGGACCCATACGTTCGAGAACGCAATCGACCTGTCGCGAGTGCAGTCCATCACCCGGTCACCGGAGGCGGGGCTGGTCGTCCTGCTCGGTCGTGTTGCGCCGTCGAAGGGGATCGGCGATGCCCTCAGGGCGCTAAGCCGCGTCCGGGTTCCGTGGCACCTGGAGATCGCCGGGCCGATCGAGCCGGGCGAGGGTGCCCGGCTCGAGGCGGTCGCCACACGCCTCGGGATCGCCGACCGCGTGGCGCTCGCAGGCCCGTACGACGACGGCGCGGAGGCGACGTACCTCTCGCGGGCCGCCGTCTCGATCTTCCCCAGCCCCGGGGAGGGGTTCGGGCTGGCGCTGTTGGAGGCCATGGCGGCCGGCGTCCCCGTGATTGCAAACCGCATCCCGGCGCACGCGTCGCTGCTGGGGCCGCCGCTCGCCGCCCAGCTGGTCCGGTTCGACGATCCCGAGGAGGTCGCCCGGGGCATCGAGGCACAGCTGACCCTGACGCCCGAGGTTTCAGTGGAGATCGCGCGCCTGGGTCGGGCGCGCGCGGAGCGATTCGGGATCGGGCGGCTCGCCGACCAGATCGACGGCCTGTACGCGGAGCTCGGCCTCAGGTGACGTCGCGGTCGGGACGCCGGCCGACGCGCTCGCGCAGCATCCACCACAGGAAGCGCGGGTCGTCGATCAGGTAGCGACGGGCGAGCCGCCTCGGTTCGTGGGCGAGGCGGAAGGCCCATTCCAGGCCGCTGCGCGTCATCCACCCGGGCGCCTCGCGGACCCGGCCGGCCAGGACGTCGAGGCCGGCGCCGATGCCCACGAGCACCGCGTCGAGCTCGTCGCGGTGCCGGAACATCCAGCCCTCCTGCTTCGGCGCCCCGAGCCCGACGAAGACGATCCGCGCCCCCGAGCGCTTGATGCGCTCCACGGCCTCGGCGTCCTCGGCCGAGCCGATGACGAAGCCCATGGCCGGGCCGAAGGCCTCGACCACCCGCCCCCCGCTCGCCTCCAGGCGCTTCCCGGCGGCCTGCGCAACCCCCGATGGTCCGCCGAAGAGGGCGATCGGCAGCTGCTCGCCATCCATCGCACGCACGACGCCCTCCGGGAGCAGGCGTCCCGTGACCGTCGCATGGAGGCGTCTTCCGGCTATGCGCGACCCGTAGATGACCCACATCCCATCGGGCACACGCAGGTCCGCCGCGAGGATCGACTCGCGAAAGGCGACGTCATGGTGGCTGCGAACGAGGTAGTCGACGTTCGGCGTGCAGACGTAGCCACGCCTGCCGGAGCGCGCCCATTCGACGATACGGTCCACCGTGCGGGCGAAACCGATGTCGTGGAAACCGACCCCGGCGATCGTCGTGACCCGTTCGGCCTGCGGAGCGGATGCGCTCACGGTCGCTGCCGCCGCGTCGAGCGTGCGACGTACCAGCCGGTCCCTCCCAGCACGGCCGCGACGATGGCGCCGAGCACGATGACGATGGGCCAGCCCGATACGACCCGCACCTCCGCACGGTCCAGGTCATCGAACCACGCGCCTCGCTCGAACACCAGCTGGTGGCGCAGCAGGTAGTTCGCGGGTCGCGACGGCGCGGTGACGCGGACCTCCATCGTCAGGCGCTCCCCGGGCTCGACGTCCTGCGGCAGATTGAAACGCTGGTCGGTGATCCGACCCACCGATGGATCGTCGCTCTGGCCGCCGAAGCTGACGCTGAGCCGGACCCGACGCGCACCACCGGCCTTCCAGCCCACCTCGCTCGTGTTGACGATCGTCACGTCGTACGTCCGCGTCTCGCTGGGTCCCCATTCGGTCGGCGGCTCGGTCTCGTACGATGCCTGCGCCTGCACGGCGCCGAAGTGCGTGGAGGACACGCCGACGCTCTGTGATAGCCCGGTGAGCAGCACGGCGGCAGCCAGGGCGGCCAGGGTCCGCCTCGCCGGGGAACGGAGGTGCATAGTCGCGTCCGAGTATGCCGCAGGGATGGCACCGCTCGCCGCGCTGCTTCGGCCGTCGGGACTCTGCTACCATCCGCGCCGATTCAGCCCGATCGGCGGCTCACGAGGAGATGCGTGAAAGACGAGGCGCCCATCCCGCTGGGGGCGCTGGACGTCCTGCACCAGCGAGTGCTGCTCGAGCGCGGCGAAGCGCTCATGGCGGATGACCGCATCCGGATCGCGCACGACCAGTCCCTCGGATTCCGCGGCACGACCGCTGCGCACTACCACGCAGGCCGCACCGTGACCGGCGCGCGGCGCCAGGAGATGGCGTCCGCAGACTGGCTCCGCTTCGGCGGCGCGTTCGTCGTCCCGATCCTGCGATTCGGACGCATCGTGGCACTCGGCAGCGCGCGCGGCTACCTGCCCAAGTTGATCCCGGCGGTCCCGGGGATCATGTGGCTCCTGTACAGC
>JACCWY010000053.1 GCA_013697395.1 Chloroflexota bacterium
AGCACTTCGGGGCCGGCTGCATGTCGATCTCGACCGGTCAGCCGCCCTTGACCTCGTCCCACAGCACGTCCTTCTCGGCCAATGAGAGCGAGTCCAGATCCACGCCCCGAGCCCTCGCCAGGGCTTCGACGGAGCGATAGCGCGCCACCCAACGCTGGTTCGCCGCCCGCAGCGCCTCCTCTGGATCAACCTTCATCCAGTTGGCGAGGTTGACGAGCGCGAAGAGCACGTCGCCTAGCTCGTGAAGCCGATCCTCGTCGGCCTCCGCCGCCCGGAGCTCCTCCAGCTCCTCCGCGACCTTGTCCCATACACCCCCGATCGTGTCCCAGTCCCACCCAAGGGCCGATGCGCGCTCCTGGATCTCGCGGCTGCCCGCGAGCGCCGGCAGGGCGCGCGCGACGCCGCCGAAGGCACCCTCGGACTCCTTGCCTCGCTCGGCGCGTTCGTCGGCCTTGATCGCCTCCCAGTTCGCGAGCACCTCGTCGACGCCGCCGATCTCGAGGCCACCGAAGACGTGCGGGTGGCGGCGCACGATCTTGCCGGCGATCGACCGATACACATCGGTCAGGTCGAAGGCCCCTTCCTCGGCGGCGAACTGAGCGTGCAGAATGATCTGGAGCAGCAGGTCGCCGAGCTCCTCCGCGAGGTCGGCCGGTGTGCCCCGTTCGATGGCGTCGACCGTCTCGTACGCCTCCTCGAGCAGGAAGGGGCGCAGGGTCATGTGGGTCTGCTTCCGATCCCAGGGACAGCCGCCCGGCGTGCGCAGTCGGCTGCTGATGGCGGCCATCCCGTGCGGGCTGGCCAGGTTCTCGAGCGCGTCGAGCGGTGGTACCAGCCATGCGCTCGCCGAAATCGCGGCGTCGTCCAGCGCGGCGAGCCTGCGTCCCCGCCGGCCCGGCAGCTCGAGCAGCTCATGGTCGAGCGGATAGAGCGAGGCGAGCACGGCACGGGGGCCCCGGCGGGCATGGCGCCCCGGCAGCACCTCGACGGCCGGGACCGGGCCGGCGTCGGCGAGGATGACGAGTGGCAGGGAGGGATCGAAGGCGACGCCCGGCAGCCAGCCGGCGGCGACGACCTGGACGCCGCGTGAAGGGTCGAGCCCGGCGGCTGCCAGGAGGTCGTCGACGCGGGGCGGCGCGCCGGAGGTCATCGGCTCAGGTCTGGGTCGAGGATGCGAACTCGGGGTCCAGCCAGAACTCGACCGGCGCCCGCACCTCCTGCTCGAGCCATCGATCGAAGCCCGAGGTGCGGATCTCCTCGAGTCGATCCTCCTCGATCTCGCGACGCTCGCTCGTCTCGAGCAGCTGGTAGATCGTGATCCCGGAGCTTCCGGCGTCGTGAGGCTCGCTGATCTCGCCCACCTCCTCGAGCCCGAACACGACCTCCTCGAGCCCCCGCTCGAGCTGGTAAGGGGCGACCCAGCCGAGCTCTCCGCCCTCGGCGGCCGTGGTGGGATCCTCGCTCAGCCTGGTGGCGACCTCGGCAAAGCTGTCGGGATCCTCCCGCAGCTGCTCGACCAGCTCGGCGGCGTGTGCCTGCGGGCTCGTGCGCTCCCCGGTCTTCTGGATGACATGCCAGCCGAAGTCGCTGCGCACCGGTTCGCTCAGCTCGCCGACCTCGAGGGCGGCCAGGGCGTCAGCGAACTCGGGGACAAACCCGGGATTGGCCGGGTCGTACCAGCCGAGGTCGCCTCCGCGCGCTCCGGAGCCGGTGTCGGCGCTGCGCTCCGCGGCGATCGCGAACCAGTCCGCGTCCGCCGCGCTGAGCTGCTCGTGAACTTCCTCCGCCTCTTCGAGGGCCGCGGCCCACTGCTCATCGGTTGCAGCGGCCTGGTCGGCGGCGTCGGGCAACGGCTGGATGAGCACGTGGCGCGCCCGCTCCTGTGGCACGACCGCAGCGGTGGGCGCGGCGATGAAGATCTGGGCCACTCGGCGCTGCGCGGCAGGCGAGACGACGACCTCCTCGCCGAAGTGTGCGCGGAACGCGTCGACCAGGAGCTCTTCGTGGACGTGGTCTCGGTAGGCGTCGTCGTCGACGTTCTGGTTGCGCAGCAGGCCGGCGAGCGGCCCGTCCGTCGTGCGCTCGCGACGGTCGAGCAGCTCGACCAGCGCATACCCGGTGTCGGTCTCGACCGGACCCACGACGTCCCCCACCTCCGCATCGGCGAGCGCCTCGAAGTACTCGCGGTACGACGTGTCCTCGGCGTTGAACCAGCCGAGGAGCCCGCCGGACGAGGCGGTGGCGTCATCGCTCACCTCCGTTGCCACCGTGTCGAATTCCTCGCCGCCCTCGATCCGATCCCTGGCCGCCTCGACCTCCTCGAGGGCGGCCGCCCGCTGCTCCTCGGTCGGCTCAGCATCCGGCTCGGCGTCATCGGGGAGTGCAGCTACCGCGATGAGCTGCGCGAGCACCCGCTCGGGCAGGGTGTGCCGCAGGAAGATGTCCGCGTCGACCTCATCCCCTCCGACGCTGACGCCGTACGCGTCCGCCTGGCTGGCCAGGATGGCCCCGTCCACCAGGGAGGTCGCGGCGCTCGCGTCGAGATCCGCCAGGCCCGCCGTGATCTGCTCGATCTGCTGCTGAATCAGCTGGTCCCGCGGCCCGCCGAGCTGGGCCTGCAGCTCGCTGAGGGTCGAGGTCGTCTCGGCGATCAGGATGCGGCGGCGCTCGTCGAGGTCCGAACGGTCATAGGTCGTGCCGGCGATCGATGCCACCGGCTGAAGGTGCGCCTCCCAGTAGCCATTCCAGGCCGCCGCGCCGAAGATGCCCAGCGCGAGGGCGATGGCAAGAGCGAAGGCGCCCACGATGAGCTGCTGCGTGCGAAGCTCATCCTGCCAGCGTGGGCGGTGTTTTCGGTCGAGGACGGGTCGAGATCGAAAGCTCATTGGCTCGTGGTCATGCGGCGGCTCGGCTGCGGCCGTCGCGGCCGCTGGTCCGGGCGAGGCGCCATGCTAGCCGATGCGGTTCGGGGCCGCACGGCCCCCATCATCTCCGCAGGAACGCGTCGCGGATGGCTCCCCAGCGCAGCCCGAGGACGAGGAGCATTGCCTCGCGGACGATCCCGCCGTTCATTTTCGAGGTGCCTGCGACGCGCTCGCGGAAGGTGATCGGTACCTCGACGATCCGGGCGCCACGCCGGTGTGCCCACCAGGTCGTCTCCACCTGGAACCCGTACCCGGAGCCGCTCGTCTCGCGCAGGCGAATGGCGTCCAGGAGCTCGCGACGCCAGGCCTTGAAGCCCCCGGTGAGATCGTGGTACGGGAGCAGGAGCACGGTCCGGGCGAACAGCGTCCCCCCGCGGCTGATGAGCTCGCGGCGGCGGGACCAGCCGACCGTGCCCCCACCGCGCATGTAGCGCGTGCCGAGCACGAGGTCGGCGTTCTGCATCAGCGGCGCGAGGAGGCTCGGGAGCACGTTCGGGTCGTGGCTGAAGTCGGCGTCCATCTGCACGACCGCACGCGTCTCGGGGCGCTCGAGGACCCAGCGGAAGCCGTCGCGGTAGGCGACGCCGAGTCCTTCCTTGTTCGGCCGATGCAGGACCGATACGCGGGCTTCACGCGCCGACAGCGTGTCGGCCAGCTCCCCGGTTCCGTCGGGCGAGCTGTCGTCGACGACGAGGAGGGATCCCTCCGGCAGGGCGGCGAGGATGGCGGCCGCCATCCGCTCGAGGTTCTCCCGCTCGTTGTACGTGGGCAGCACCACCCAAACGCCACGCCCGGCGGCCAGCCCGACGCTCGGTGTGGGTGGCGCCGGGTCAGCGTCCGATGCCGACATACCCGATCCCGGCGCGCTCGAACCGATCGCGGTCGATGGCGTTGCGCCCGTCGACGAACAGCTTCAGCCCGGGGATCGCGCCCGGGTCCATCTCGAGGTACGCCTCGTGCGCCGCCTGGAGGACGGCGACCCGGATCGTCTCGGGGTGGTCGAGGTCGTACGGCTCGAAGCCGAGGCGCCGCAGGTGCTCGGCGTCGAAGTATGGATCGTGGCCGTAGACGCGCGCGCCGGCGGCCAGGAGCTCGTCGCGCAGCGGAAATGCGGAGCTGAACGCATCCTCGCGCACGTCGCCGCGGTAGGCGATGCCGAGCACCAGCACCGGCTGCCCGTCGAGCGATCCGAGCCGGTCCTCGATCATGTCGATCGTGAACGCGCCCATGCCCTGGTTGATCTCCCGCGCCAGGGGCGGGATGCGCATGTCCGGATCGTCGTTGAACAGGAAGTGCGGGTAGACCGGGATGCAGTGGCCGCCGACGCCGACGCCCGGCTGGTGGATGTGGCTGTACGGCTGCGAGTTGGCGGCCTCGATCACCTCGGTGACGTCGATCGCCTGGCGCGATGCGAAGCGCGCCAGCTCGTTGGCATACGCGATGTTGATGTCGCGGTACGTCGTCTCGGCAAGCTTCACCATCTCCGCCGCCTCGGCGCTGGCCACGGCGCGCACCTCGGTCCCCTCCTCGAGGGCAGCCTCGTAGAAGGCCACCGCACGTCGCGCGCTCTCCTCGCTGGTCCCGCCCACGATCTTCGGATAGCGGCGCAGGTCCAGGAGGACGCGCCCGACCAGCACGCGCTCGGGGGAGAAGGCCAGGAAGAGGTCCTGGTCCAGCGTGCGGCCGCTGCCCGCGGCCAGCATCGGCCCAAAGCGATCTCGGGTCGTGCCGACGGGCAGGGTCGTCTCGTAGATCACGAGCGCCCCGCTGCCGAGGTTTCGGGCAACGTCCCGGGTGGCCGCGTCGATCGGGCCGAACTCGATCTGCCGCTCGGCGTCGACGACGACCGGGACGATGACCACGACCGTCTCCGCGTCGCCGAATCCCGAGGGATCCCGCCAGGTCGTGGCGCGCAGCCTGCCGGCCGCGACCAGGTCCGGGACGCGGTCCACCAGGGCCTGCTCGTCGACGTGCGGCGACTCGCCGCGATTGAGGGTGTCGACCAGTCCCGTATCGATGTCGACGCCGAGCACGTCGTGCCCGCGCGACGCGTACTGGACCGCCAGCGGCAGGCCGATGTGGCCGAGCCCCACGACGGCGATCCTCACGAGAGCACCTCGGCCAGCGCGCGGCCGTCGATCACCTGGCCGGTGTCCGCCGACTCGACCATCTTGCGTGCCAGCAGGAGCGCCACCATCGCGTCGTGCGGCTCGACCGGCGGCGGGCCCTCCTCTCGCACCGCCTGTGCGAAGGCGGTCAGCTCGACCACCAGCGGCTCCTCCCTTCGGATCAGCCGCCGCGTCATCTCGCCCTCAGCCACCGACGTGACCGGTACACCCGTGCCATCGTCACCGCGCCGCCGCCACACCTGGGCGGCATCGAGATTGGCGTAGAAGATGAGATCCTGGTCGATGTAGTCGGCGACGTACATGCCGCGCTCGCCGGTCACGGTGAGCGTCCGCCGCTTGGTCGGTGTCAACCAGTTGATGTCGAGGATGCCGATCACGCCGTTCGCGAACTTCATGATGCCGTTGAAGAGATCCTCGTGCTCCGTGTGGATGCGTCGCTCCGTCTCGGCGTAGATGCGAATGGGCTCTGAGCCGACCAGGTAGCGCATGATGTCGAGGTCGTGCGGCGCGAGGTCGACCACCACGCCGACGTCGCGGATGCGTGCCGGAAATGGCCCGAGCCGCGTGGCGTGGATCTGGAAGATTCGGCCGAGCTCGCCCGCCACGAGCCGGCGGCGCAGCTCTCGCATGGCCGGATTGAACCGCTCGATATGCCCGACCGTCAGCATGCGCTCCGCCTCGGCCGCGGCCGCGATCATGCTGGTCGCCTCCTCGCGCGTGGCGGCGATCGGCTTCTCGACCAGCACGTTCGCCCCGGCGCGCAGTGCTGCCAGGGTGACCGGCAGGTGCAGGCTCGTCGGCGCGACAATGCTGACCAGGTCGAGCTCTTCCTGCGCGAACATGCGCTCGGCGTCGGCGTAGCCGCGGGCGCGCCGGCCGGCCGTCGTCCGTCGAAGCGTGTCGGGATCGGGATCCGCCGTGGCCACCAACTCGACGCCCGGCACCGACTCGTCCCAGACGCGAACGTGGTGGCGCCCCATCATCCCCAGGCCGACGACGCCGGCGCGCAAGGGCCGCGGCTGCGGGGCGGCGCTCATCGGCCCGCGGCCCCGGCCTCGGCACCCGCGTGCAGGGCTCCCAGCTCGTCGGCGGTCATGTTCACGGCATCGATCACCTTCGCCACCTCGTCATCGCTGAGCGACGGGTGGACCGGGATGCTGAGCACCTGCGCGGTCACCAGATCGGTCACCGGCACCGTCTCGGACCCGTAGCCGAGCGCCAGGAACGGCTTCTGGCGATGGACCGGGATGGGGTAGTAGATGGCGCTGCCGACGCCGCGCTCCCTCAGCTTCTCGGCGAAGGCGTCTCGCTCGTTCACCCGGATCGTGTACTGGTGGTAGACGTGCGTCACGCCGGGCCGGACCCATGGCGTGATCACGCCCCGCAGCTCGACGTCATAGCGCGCCGCAATGGCGCGGCGGCGCTCGTTTGCGGCGGGCAGCTTCGGAAGCTGCGCCAGGCCGATGGCAGCCGCGATGTCGGTCATGCGGAAGTTGTAGCCGACGACGTCGTGGTGGTAGCGGACCTTCATGCCGTGCTCGCGCAGGAGCCGGACGCGCTCGGCCAGCTCGCCGTCGTCCGTGGTCAGCATGCCGCCCTCGCCCGTCGTCATGTTCTTGGTCGGGTAGAAGCTGAAGGTACCGGCGCCCCAGGTGCCGCACATGCGCCTGCCGACCGCGGCCCCGTGAGCCTGGCAGGCATCCTCGACGACCGCCAGGCCGTGCCGCTCGGCGATGGCGCTGACGGCAGGCATGTCCGCGGGCTGGCCGTACAGGCTGACCGGCATGATCGCCTTCGTGCGGTCGGTGATGGCTGCCTCGATCAGCTCGACGTCGATCGTGAAGTCGCGCTCGTCGATGTCCACGAGGACCGGGCGCGCTCCGGTGTACAGGACGCTGTTCGCGCTGGCGATGAACGTGAACGGCACCGTGATGACCTCGTCGCCGGGACCGATCCCGTAACCGAGCAGCGCGAGGTGCAGCGCCGTCGTCCCCGAGCTCGTTGCCACCGCGTGGCCGGCGCCGATGAAGGCGGCGAACTCCTCCTCCAGCTCGCGGACGCGCGGGCCCTGGGCCAGCAGGCCGGAGCCCATCGCGTCCCAGACGCGCTCCTTCTCCTCCTCCCCCATCTGCGGCCGAGCGATCGGGATCACGACGGGGCCTCCGGCGGGAACGCCGCGCCGCAGCGCGGGCATGCACCGACGAATCGCCGCTCGTCGACGTCGCGCAGCGTCTCGCCGCACGGGCAGACGCTTCCGAGCCGGCGGGCCGGGTTGCCCGCCACCAGCTCCAGATCAGCTACGTCCCGGGTCACGACGCTTCCCGAGCCGACCATAGCCCAGCGGCCGATAGTGATGCCCGGCAGGATCGTGCTATTCGCGCCGAGCGCCGCGCCGCGCCGCACGAGGGTCGGGCTCAGCTCCCAGTCCGCATCGGTCTTCGGCGTGCCATCGGGGTTGATGGCGCGCGGAAGCCGGTCATTCGTGAAGCACACGTGGGGCCCGATGAAGACGCCGTCCTCCACGGTGACCCCGTTGAAGAGCGAGACGTTGTTCTGCACCTTGACGTCGTCGCCAATGACCACGTCGATGTCGACGTAGACATTCTTTCCGATCACGCAGCCGGAGCCGATGCGGGCGCGCTCACGGACCTGGGCCTGGTTCCAGATGCTCGATCCGGCACCGATATGCGCGTCGGGCGACACCTCGGCGCTCGGATGGATGCGCGCGTTCGTACGCTGCGACATGGATGCTCCTTGGGGCGGCGCCCATTCTACCGGCTCAGCCCTGGGTGAACTCCAGCACGACGAGGAGGCGCTCGACCGACCCGAGGTCGATCGCCGGGCGCACGAACGCGGTCTGCGTCAGCGCGTTCGGATCCGGCTCGACCGCCTGGATCCGGCCGATGAGCAGGCCGCCCGGGTAGCGGCTCGCCTCGTCGCCGAGAATCAGGCCGGCGCTGACGACCGTGTCGCCGACGGCCAGCGCCTCGGTCACCGGAACGTTGACCATGACCAGCTGCCCGCCGGGCTGGCCGTGGACCTCGCCCAGCGCGCGGCTGGCCTGGTCGACCGCGATCACGACCGAGCGGGTGTCGACGATGAAGCGCACCCGGGCCGTGTCGGCGGTGACGGCGATCACCGTCCCCGCCAGCGCGCCGGCCCCGTCGGCGTTGCCGACCACCGGCATGCCGACCTCGAGGCCGTGATCGGTGCCCGCGTCGATGCCGGCTTCCCACGCCAGGTTCGAGGGGTCGCGGCTGATGATCCGCACCGGCAGGAGCTCCATCTCGAGCGCCTCGACGATGCCCAGCAGGTCGCGCAGCTCGTCGTTCTCCCGCGCAGCCTCGCTCAGCTCCGTGATGCGCTGCTCCGCCCCCGCCAGCTCACCCCGGAGCCGGTCGTTCTCGCTGCGCAAGCGGTCGATCTCGCCGAGTGCCCCGAACAGCCCGACCACGCCCTCCCCCATCCCCATGATCGCGCCGCGCACGGGGTCGAGCGCGCGAGTCGTCACTCGCTGCAGCGTCTGGGCGGGCTCGGTCGAGCTCGCCAGCAGCATCAGGAGGCTCGCGATCGTGAACGAAGCGAACCAGAGGCCGGCTCTCGAGCGTCGGTTCGGGCTGGACGGCCCGTACATGCGTGCGGCGCCGTGCGTCAGCGCGGGGCGCGGGTGAACTGCTCGCTCACCATCACGCGCTCGAGCGTGTCGAGGTCCTCCAGGACGCGGCCGCAGCCGCGCACGACGCAGGTGAGCGGGTCGTCGGCGATGTGGACCGGCATCTGCGTGGCCTCCGCCACGCGGTGATCGAGCCCGGCCAGCAGCGCGCCGCCGCCGGCCAGCACGATTCCCTGGTCCATGATGTCGGCCACCAGCTCCGGCGGCGTCTCCTCGATCGTCTCCTTGATGGCCTCGACGATCTGCGCGATCGATGGCTCGAGGGCCTCACGGATCTGGTCGCCGCCGACCTCGACGCTGCGGGGCAGCCCGGTGAGCAGGTCGCGCCCGCGGAAGGTCACGGTTCGCTCAGACTTCTCCTGGGGATAGGCCGAACCGACCGCGATCTTGATCTCCTCGGCCGTGCGCTCGCCCATGAGCAGGTTGTACTCGCGCCGGGCGAAGCCGACGATGTCAGTGTCCATCTCGTCGCCGCCGATGCGGATGCTGCGGCTGACCACGATCCCGCCCAGGCTGATGACCGCAACCTCGGTCGTCCCGCCGCCGATGTCGACGATGAGGCTCCCGCTCGGCTCGCTCACGGGAAGCCCGGCGCCGATCGCGGCGGCCATGGGCTCCTCGATCAGCCTGGCCCAGCGGGCTCCCGCGTTGATCGTCGCGTCGCGCACGGCGCGCTTCTCGACCTCGGTCACGCCCGAGGGAATGCCGACCAGCACGCGGGGGCGGGGGATGCGCGCGTACCGATCGTGGACCTTGTTGATGAAGTAGCGGATCATCTGCTCGGTCACGTCGAAGTCGCTGATGACCCCGTCGCGCAGCGGACGGATGGCCACGATGCTTGCCGGCGTGCGGCCGACCATGCGCTTCGCTTCGGCGCCGATTGCCAGGACGCGCTTCGTCCGCGTGTCCATGGCGACCACGCTCGGCTCGCTGATCACGATTCCGCGATTGCGCACGGTGACGAGCGTATTGGCCGTGCCGAGGTCGATGCCGACGTCGTGACTGAGGAGGCCGAGCAGGCCGTCGAAGAGTCCCAAGGTCCCTCTCGTGATGGCTCATGGTCGCGGGCCCGTGGCACGACAGGGCTGACGCTCGCGAATCTGTACCGAACCGCGGTGCGCCCGGACCGCCGGACGCGTCGATACCGTACCACGCGACCCCGCCTCGATCGTCGCGCTCGATCGCTCGATGCGCGCTCGACGCAGCCTATTCCGGCATTTGTGCTTCTCCTTGACAAACACATCTGATACCGTCGCACCAACGGGGTGGAAGCGTATCGAGCACGGAGGTTGGTGGCGTGGCTGCCAGCGCACCTGCCGCCGTTCCTCCTTCGACCGGACCGCGCGATGACCCTCGCCTGATGGCGACAACCGACCCTCCCGACCGGTTGATGGCGCTGCGCGTATGGTTACCCCGATGACGACGATCCAGCACGCGCCGCCGCCCGATCAGCTCTCGCGCCTGGTGCGAGGCGAGCACCACGACCCGCACTCGATCCTCGGGGCTCACGACTTCGACGGCAGCACCGTCGTCCGCGCCTTCCACCCGGATGCCGACTCCGCGGCGCTCGTCACGCCGAACGGCGGTACCGCACCGATGGAGCCGATCGGCGATGGCCTGTGGGCAACGCTCGCCCCGGACCTCGCGCCCGGCCGGTTCGCCTACCGCGTCCGGTTCGGATTCCCGGACGGCGCGTCGTGGGAGCTCGACGACCCGTATCGGTTCGGCCCGACCCTGGGCGAGGTCGACCTGCACCTCATCGGCGAGGGGACGCATGAGCGCCTGTACGACGTGCTCGGTGCCCACCCGCGCACGCATGAGGGCGTCGACGGGGTGAGCTTCGCGGTCTGGGCGCCCAACGCGCGCAGCGTCCGGATCGTCGGTGACTTCGACCGCTGGGATGGTCGGCTGATGCCGATGCGTTCGATGGGAGCATCCGGCGTGTGGGAGCTCTTCGTTCCGCACATCGGCCCGGGCGAGCTCTACAAGTTCGAGATTCTCGGGAGTGACGGCAAGCTTCGCCTCAAGGCTGATCCGTTCGCATTCGCCATGCAGGTCCGCCCGGAGACCGCGTCGCGGGCATGGGACACGTCTGCCTACCGGTGGACGGACGATGCATGGATGGCGGAGCGCGCGGCGCGCGATCCGTATCGGTCACCGATGGCGGCCTACGAGGTCCATCTCGGCTCCTGGATGCGCAACGATGACGGCTCGTGGCTCGGCTATCGGCAGGCTGCCGAGGAGCTCGTCGTGCATTGCCGCGCGTTCGGCTTCACCCACGTCGAGCTCATGCCGGTGGCCGAGCACCCGTTCGACGGGTCGTGGGGCTACCAGGTCACCGGCTACTACGCGCCGACGTCGCGCTTCGGCAGCCCGGACGACTTCGCCGCGATGGTCGACACGCTTCACAGCGCCGGGATCGGGGTCATCGTCGACTGGGTGCCGGCGCACTTCCCCACCGACGAGTTCGCGTTGCGCCGCTTCGACGGCACCCCCCTGTACGAGCACGCGGACCCGCAGCGCGGCGAGCATCCCGACTGGGGAACGCTCATCTTCGACTTCGGCCGCCCGGAGGTGCGCAACTTCCTTGTCGCCAACGCCCTCTTCTGGCTGGACCGGTACCACGTCGACGGGCTGCGGGTCGACGCCGTGGCCTCGATGCTCTACCTCGACTACTCGCGCAAGGCCGGCCAGTGGACGCCGAACGTGCACGGCGGGCGCGAGAACCTGGAGGCGGTCGCGTTCCTGCGCGAGATGAACGAGCGCGTCTATGGCCGCTTTCCCGGCGCCATCACCATCGCCGAGGAGTCGACCGCGTTCCCGGGCATCACCCGGCCGACGTACCTGGGCGGGATCGGCTTCGGCTTCAAGTGGGACCTCGGCTGGATGCACGACACGCTCGAGTACTTCAGCGAGGACCCGGTCCACCGGCGCTACCACCACGGCAAGCTCACATTCCGCGGGCTGTACAAGGACACCGAGCAGTTCGTGCTGCCCCTCAGCCACGACGAGGTCGTCCACGGAAAGGGCTCCCTGCTGCGCAAGATGCCCGGCGACGATTGGCAGCGCTTCGCCAACCTCCGCGCGCTCCTGGTGAACATGTGGGGCCAGCCCGGCAAGAAGCTCCTGTTCATGGGCGCCGAGATCGGAGTATGGGACGAGTGGAGCCACGACCGATCGCTTTCATGGGACCTGCTGGATGCGCCGATGCACGCCGGCGTTGCCCACCTCGTCGAGGATCTCGGCCGCGTGTACGCGGCATCGGCGGCCCTGTGGGCGGCCGATCATGAGCCCGATGGGTTCGCCTGGATCGATGCCTCCGACCTGGAGGCGTCGGTCTATGCCTGGATCCGACGCGGTGGCGACGACGTCTGCGTCGTGGTCCTCAACCTGACGCCGGTGCCGCGCCACGACTACCGCCTCGGGCTGCCGGCCGCCGGACGATGGATGGAGGCCATCAACTCCGACTCGGAGCACTACGGCGGCTCGAACCTCGGCAACCTCGGCGGTGTCGAGGCGGTCGAGGAGCCATGGCACGGCCAGCCCTTCTCGGCGACGCTCGTCCTGCCGCCGCTGAGCGGCCTGATCCTTCGCCCGGCGCGCTGACCTCTCATCAAACGGCCGCGGTTGACCCACCCCACGGTTCGTTGAAGCTCTGGCGGCACATCCGGAGGCGGGGCCGCCATAGCCATGCGTCTCGCCGCCCTCGGCGGCCCGGAAATTGGTCGGCAGGACGGAGCGCCGGCTCGTTGGCCCCTCGTTTGGGCTCCGT
>JACCWY010000041.1 GCA_013697395.1 Chloroflexota bacterium
CTCTCGTGCTATCCCCCGTCCGCCACTGCCCATCTGCCCGACTTCCTCTGTCCGCAACGGGATGGATCCCGCCGCCGACGCCGATGGCGCCGTAGGCCGCCGCACTCGAGTGCTGCGGCGCGCCCGCGAAGACGTCGGCGCCGGGGATGCACCCTGTCCACAGGCTGACGTCCCTCGGACACGGGGCGGTCGAGAATGATGTCAGCAATTTGCAGGCGTCCGCCGGGACGCAGCACGCGATGGATCTCTGCCAGGGCGGCGGCTTTGTCCGGCACGAGGTTCAGCACTCCGTTGCTGATGACCACGTCCGCCCAGGCATCCTCGATCGGCAGCGCCTCCAGGTAGCCCTCGCGGAGCTCGACGTTCTCGAGGTGAGCAGCCGCCGCCGCGCGACGCGCGGCGTCCGGCATCGCGGGCGTCATGTCGACGCCGATGACGCGGCCACTGGTCCCGACCAGCCGGGCGGAATGATCGCATCGGCCCCGGCGCCTGAGCCGCAGTCGACAACGTGCTTGTCGGCCCGCCGTCGCTTGGCGCATTGCCCGTCGGCTGCGACGGAGAGGCCTTGAGGGGAGCGAGCATCCGCGCATCGACCTGGAGCTGGTGCGGTGCAGGTGCGGGTCGGCGGTGGACCGGAAGCCGCGGAGGCGGCCCGCCGCCCGGCCCTGCTGAAACCGTGACCGCATAACTGACGCGTCTTCGCTCGACCTCCCACGCTCGTAGCACAGCGCCCAGGCGGCGAAGCTTGACATGCAAGAGGTCACTGGTTCGAGTCCAGTGTCGCCCACCATGATGACTTCATCTCCAGCGCCGTCGGCAGCGCAATCGCCAGCCCGCGGCGCTCTGCGTATTCGCTAGCCTCGACGCTGACGATCCGCCCCAGGGCCGGACGCTTCGGATCGTGCAGCTGGGCGCGCGGAACGCCGCGGACGCCGAGGTTGACGAAGGTGGCGACAGTAGCCGCCGCCGTCCTTCCTCGTCCGTGTCCCGCCTGAGCTTGCCCAGGTCGTTGAGATAATCGAGCGCCAGATCGGCGGGGATGGCGTCGGTCTCGACCGGTCGGGCGGCGACGTCGGCGCGCTCGGCCTGGAGCGATTCGATCTCGGCCATGAGCTCGGCCGGCGGGTGCTGGCGGTCCCTGCACCAGCTCAAGCGCCAGGGAGCGCAGGCGGGCATCGATTCGCGCCAGCGCCAGGCGATCGGGCCCTCGTGGCGGCAACGGCCAATTGCCGCCTTGATGCGAGCGGCGCTCTCCCCGGGGGCGGGCACCGTCCAGCATCATCGCCACCTGCTCCTCGATGGCCTCGGTGCGCACCTCGGCGGAGGGCCACGCCTCCCACGGCTCGTAGTAGCGCTAGAACGCTGCTCGCCAGCCCGCTTGCGACGGTGGCGGCCCTTGAGCGGGCGATCGCAGACGTCGCAACTGAGAGGGCCGCGGTCGCTCCGCGGGTAGACGCGATGGCGCGGATGGTGACCCGACCGGGCGCGTCGCCCGCGCTCGGCCTGAGCTCGCTTCCAGAGGGCGAGATCGACCGGCGGCGGAATTGTCGTGGACCCCCGTCGGCGAGGCGTCCAGGGTAAAGCGGGGAGCGAAGCGCGCCACGGATCCGGCACAGCGTCACGCCGAGCTCGTCGGCGACCTGCTGGTCGCTGCGGCCGGCCGCGGCGAGCTCGAAAGCGCGCAGCGTGTTGGCATGGTCCTGGGATCGGGGCGGATGGTGTGGTTCGGCCCCCCCACGGCGAAAGCCAAGCGGCGGGTGGCTCCACGGGTCGCGGCGCAACTTGATGCGTGTTGCCTCGGCCATCGGCGTGACTACACTGACCTCGCTTGGGGATCGGCGATTGGGATTGAGGAGGATCCGATGGTCGCTAATCGGCGAACGCTGACGTGGCTCAGCTGGGCGCTCGTCGTCGTTGTCGTGATCTCGGCGGCGGTCACGCTGCTGCTCACTTCGGGGGTCCTGTTAACGCCGTTCGACATCCCGGACCTCGTCGACCGCCTGGTCGCCATCCGAACCGATGACGAGCGGGCGTTCCCCTTCGTCATCATCGGCTCGCTGGCGTCGCTGGGCGTGTATCTCATCGGCGCGATGCTGGGCGTCGTGCTTCGCGCGTGGGCTGCCCCCACGTCGACGCGCGACGTCATGACGCTGCTGCTGGGGTTCGGTGGGGTGATCGGCATCGGCGCACAGCTCATGAACATTGGTGCTGGAGATGCGGCCCGTCCCTTCCTCTGCGACTGCGGCTACCGAGCCGAGGAGATGATCGGCCTCGACCGCGCGCTCAGCGTCGCATGGTCGGTGATCAACTGGATGGCGATGGGCGCCATCACCCTCGTCGGCGTCGGTGTCGCCTTGGCTGGTCGCGTCGTGGAGGTGAGCAGAACTTGGCGGTTCGTGTCCTACGCGATCGCGGCCGGCGTCCTGGTCGGTGTGGCGATTCGCGTCGTCGCATCCCTCGTATTCATCGACGCCTTCGACCCGTTCCAGGTGTCCGATGTGATCATCGCGGTCACCTCCGGGATCCTCGTCCCAATCTGGGCCATCCTGCTGGCGCGCGGCGTCTCAGAGCCGGTCGCGGCAGCGGTCTGACCTGGACAACCGAACGTGGAGCCGGCGCGCCGCCGATGATCAGGGTAAGCCGCGCCTGCCTGACGCCGTGAATCGCGACAGGCTCATGACCGCAAGCGCCAAGAGCAGCACGCCCAGCGCCGACCGTGCGCCGCGGAAGTCCACGGCCTGGCTCGAGTTCGCCCACCATCGCACTGCGGCCGTGACCGCATAACTGATGCGATTCTGCTCGGTGGTCCCACCTTCCGAGCACAGCGCTCAGACGGAAACGCTTGACATGCAAGAGATCACTGGTTCGAGTCCAGTGTCGCCCACCAACCACTCATTTCACGCTCAATCTGACCGCATAACTGTGTCGCGGCACTATGAGCCAGTTGACTACAGCGAGCTCCCGTTGGGCTCGTCTGAACTGACCGGCGCGACGAAGTCCGCGGCCGGCTTCGCGCAATGCGATTCTCCTGACTGACCCGTTTCTGTCGGCGACGGCCTAGGGCCCTGACGCGCACTCCTGGACGCGCAGCATCGTGTGGTGGATTCGGCAGAAGACGTTCATCTCGAGCCATTACGTCACGAAAGAAGCCGACCATCAGCTTAGGCTCTTGCGTCTTGATGCCGACCCACGAAACGCCCTTAACGATCATTCGAGTCGCCCTCCCCCCGTCGTTCCTATCTTTGGAATCGCACGCTCCGTAGTCGAAGTGAATGACCATCCAGTTGCTCGGAGCGGAGTCAAAGGAGCCATCGCCCTCGATCGTGCAGCGGCGGTACACGGCCTCAGATAGCGCACCGATGGCGAGCCAGTGATCACGATCCCTAGCGTCGTATGTCAGCCGAACGTGCTGATCGTCTAACTCCTCCACATAGACTCCGAACTGGCGCGCAATCTCGACTTGCGGCCGTATCACCGCTATGGCGGGAGGACGCTCAGGAACGCGCGCCAGGGTCGCCCGGGCTCTATGCCGCAATCTATGCAGCGTCATCTGGACTCCTTGCGCGTGGCCATGGCGGTTGTCAACCGGCATGGCCCGCCCGCTTCAGGAGGGTCGTTTGGGGAAGTGGCCGGCTGACTACCCCTTAGGGGAAGGTAGCCGGCCTCGTCCATTATCGGGCCGGCCGTACCGTGTGGAGCCACCCTTCTTAGGACCCTCGTTGCGTGCTCGCACCGCCAGTACTGGTGACGTCCCAGATCTGCTGGAAAAGTTGAAGACGGCGTAGTCTCCAAAGCGGAAGTTCTGAAGAACCGCTGAAGGAGATACGCCGTGAACAGCAGAGTAGCCGCCAGCGAGCGGCTGGTCCAC
>JACCWY010000097.1 GCA_013697395.1 Chloroflexota bacterium
GCCGACGACAGCCCAGGTCTCGCGCTCCGGCGCTCCGAGCGCCGCGCCCATGGCCGCCGGGACCGAGTAGCCCATCGTCCCGAGCCCACCGCTGCTCAGGTGCCGGTACGGGTGACGGAAGCCGAAGTACCGCGCGGCCCACATCTGGTTCTGGCCGACGTCGCTCACGAGGGTCGCCTCGTGGTTCGTCGCCTCGCCGATCTGGTCGATCACGTAGTCGGCGGAGAGGCGCCCCTCGCGCCAGGCACCCGAGCCGTGCCACGAGCGAGCCTCGCTCACCTCGCGCCAGGCGGCCAGCTGGGCCATCCACGCCGCGCGTGGCTCCGACTGCGGCAGGCGGCGAAGGAGGGCGGCCAACAGGTCGCCGGCATCGGCCACGATGCCGAGGTCGGTGCGCACGTTCTTGCCGATCTCCGACCGGTCGACGTCGACGTGCACGATCCTCGCGTTCGGCGCGAAGGTGCTAACCTTGCCGGTGATCCGGTCGTCGTAGCGGCAGCCGATCCCGATCAGCAGGTCGCTCTGCTGGATCATCTTGTTGACGTGCATCCAGCCGTGCATCCCGGCGTAGCCGGCGCTGAGGCGGTGCGTCTCGTCCATGTTTCCGATCCCGAGCAGCGTATGCGCGACCGGGATCTCGGTGCGCTCCGCGACCTGCAGCAGCAGGTCGACCGCACCGGCGATCTGGACGCCGTGGCCGGAGAGGATCAGCGGACGTTCCGCCTTCGCGATCATGTCGGCCAGCTCGTCCGCCTCCGGCACGTCGCCGCGCACCGGTCGCAGCAGGCCCGGCAGCCGAAGCTGGTGCGGCTCCGGATACGGGACCGAAGTCTCGAGCTGCAGCACGTCCTTCGGGAAGTCGAGCAGGACCGGCCCCGGTCTGCCGCTGCGCGCGATCTCGAACGCCTCGGCCACCGCGTAGGGCACCTCGTCGGGATCCATGACCACGGTCGCGTACTTCGTGACCGGCAGCGCGATGCCGACGATATCGGTCTCCTGGAAGGCGTCCTTGCCGAGGAGGGCTCTGGGGACGTTGCCGGTGATGGCGACCATGGGAACGCTGTCCATCATTGCGGTGGCGAGGCCTGTGACGAGGTTGATGGCGCCGGGTCCCGAGGTGGCGATGGCCACGCCAACCCCGCGGGTGGCTCGGCTATAGCCGTCGGCCGCGTGGGCGCCGCCCTGCTCGTGGCGCACCAGGATGTGGCGCAGCGGGAACTCGCGCAGCACGTCGTAGATCGGCAGGACCGTCCCGCCGGGGTAGCCGAAGATGGTGGTCACGCCCTCGCGGACCAGCGCCTCGCATACCGCGCGCGCGCCGATGCGCGGCGCCACGGTCGGTGTCGGTTTGCTGGAGGGACGCGGGAGAGCTGTCATCGGAATTGGTCCTCGTCGGGAAATCAAGAACCCCGCCGGGCTTCTCGGCCTGGCGGGGTGTCGGCTGCGCGATTCGTGTTGCCTGAGCGGCTACTCGGTCGAGCGTCCTCCATCCCGCCATCCAAGGAGGATGACGAGCCGAAGAATCTCGATGAGTACGAGCACGCCGAGCAGCCCGGCATGAACCGGGCGCACGATCGGCTGAGCGGCCGTCGGGCCGCGCTGCTCTGGCATGGGTGGACCGTACCAGCGTTGTCAACCCCGGGTCAGTGGGACCTTTGGCGTTGGCCCGTCTGGCCGCTTCGATTGTTTTCCATCATCCATGCACCCGGGGACTTATCGGTCGGCAGACCACTGCCTTACGCGCATCACCAGGCCCGCCCTGAGCGTGGAAGCAGCCCCGAAGGCCTGCTCGCCGCCACGTTTCGCCCTCGAACAGTCCGTGGGTGAATTGCTGAACATGAACTGGTTCGTGCGCCCTCGTACCAATCGCCCGGTGCATGCGTGACGCAACGGTTCAGTCGGGATCGGGTCCTTCAGCTTGTCAGTGGCGATCCCTGGTATTGGGCCGGATCGTCGCGAGCCTCGAGGGCGTCTCGGCCCATCGGGCCAGCCGGCTGCCGGCGGCGGCCTGAGGAGTCAGCCTCGTTCCGGCTGGGACAGCGCCCGCGCCAGCCGCGCGCCGGTGGTCACTGCGCCCTCGGACGCCGACGACACGAGGGCGGCGTACTTCGCCATCACCCCGCCGACAGAACGTTGAGCCGGCGGCGTCCAGGCTGCAAGCCGCCGCACGATCTCGGCCTCCGGCACGTCGAGGTCGAGACGCCGCGCGTCGACGTCGATGACGATCGGGTCACCCTCCTCGACCACGCCGATCGGGCCCCCGAGCGCCGCCTCCGGCGCCACGTGCCCGATCATGAGCCCGTGCGTACCGCCGCTGAACCGGCCGTCGGTGATCAGCGCCACCTCGCCGCCGAGACCCTCGCCGACCAGGGCGGCGGTGACCGAGAGCATCTCCTGCATGCCCGGACCGCCGACCGGGCCCTCGTGGCGAATGACCACGACGTCACCGGAACCGATGCGCTGCGCTCGCACCGCGTCGTAGCACGCCGCCTCCGAGTCGAAGACGCGGGCGGGGCCGCGGAACTTGCGCATCTCGTGGCCGGCGAGCTTCACGACGCAGCCGTCGGGAGCCAGCGAGCCGCGCAGGATGGCGAGGCCGCCAACCGGCTTGATCGGGTGCTCGATCGACACGACGACCTCCTGGCCGGGCGTCTCGACGGCGGCATCGGCGACCTCGGACAGCGTCCGCCCGTCGACGTTGCGGGTCGAGCCGTCCACGACGCCGCCGCGGATGAGCTCGCGCGCGACCAGGCCGATCCCGCCCGCCTCGTGGATGTCGAGCGCCGTGTAGCGGCCGCCGGGCATCATGTTGGCCACGATCGGCGTGCGCTTCGCGATGCGGTCGAACTCGTCGAGCTCCAGGGGGATGGCGAGCTCGTGCGCGATGGCCAGCAGGTGCAGCACACCGTTGGTCGACCCGCCGGTGGCGGCCACCGAGGCGATGGCGTTGTCGAGCGCCGCGCGGGTCATGATGTGCGACGGCCTGATCCCGCCATTCACGAGATCCATGACGAGCTCGCCGGACCGACGCGCCGCCGCCTCCTTGGCTGGGTCGGTGGCCGGGATGCCGTTCAGGCCTCCGGGCGAGATGCCCATGAACTCGAGCGCGGTGCTCATCGTGTTGGCCGTGAACTGGCCACCGCAGGCGCCCGGTCCCGGGCACGACGCATCCTCGATCTCGCGCAGCTCCTCGATGCTGATCTTCCCGGCCCGATACGCGCCGATCGCCTCGAACACCGTCACCACCGTCGCATCCCGGCGACCGCGGACCACGCCCGGGTTGATCGTTCCGTTGTAGAGGATCAGCCCCGGCAGGTCGAGGCGCGCCAGCGCCATGGCGGCCGCGGGGATCGTCTTGTCGCAGCCGACCAGGCAGACGAGGCCGTCGAACAGGTGCCCGCGCGCGACGAGCTCGATCGAGTCGGCGATCACCTCGCGGCTGACCAGCGAGGCCTTCATGCCCTCGGTGCCCATGCTGACCCCGTCGGACACGGCGATCGTGTTGAACTCCATCGGCGTGCCGCCAGCGGCCCGGATGCCCTCCTTCACCCTGACCGCCAGGTCGCGCTGGTTGTAGTTGCAGGGCATCGTCTCGATCCAGGTCGTCCCCACGCCGATGATCGGCTTCGACAGGTCCTCGTCCGTGAAGCCGATGGCCTTGAGCATCGCTCGCGCGGCAGCGCGGTCAGGCCCGTCCAGCATCACGCGGCTGTGCTCGCGGGGGTCGTATGCGGCGTTTGCGGGATCTGTCATGAGTTGGGAGTCTAGCCTTCGATCAGGACACAATGCCCCGGTGAGCGAGCAGCAGGACGCGAGGCGCTGGGTGGTGCTGGCGGTGGGCCTCCTGGGCCTGATCGGCGGATGCGCATCGCAGTACGGCCTCGCGTTCCTCATTCCGGCCCTGCGCACGGAGGGACTCTCCCTCGAGTCGGCCACGCTCCTGATCACCGCGCCGATCGCCGGCATCCTGTGCACGCTCATCGCCTGGGGGGCTGCCGCCGACCGATGGGGGGAGCGCCGTATCCTCACCCTCGGGCTCGCCGTCGCCGGCCTGGCTGAGCTGTTCGCTGCATCAGTCGACCAACCGGTCCAGCGATGGCTTCTGCTGTTCGTGGTCGGGGCGTCGAGCGCATCGATCCATGCGGCCAGCGGCCGGCTCATCCTCGGCTGGTTCGGTGCCCCCGAACGTGGCATGGCGATGGGCATCCGCCAGATGGGTCAGCCCCTGGGGGTTGGGCTTGCCGCGATCATCCTGCCGTCGCTCGCCCTGGCGGGAGTCGGCACCGCCCTCGCGGGGCTCGGCGTCCGCGTGCCTGGCATCGGCGGCTCTCATCTGGCTGGTCGTTCGAGATCCGGTCCGCGCGCTCCAGGCCGCCGGAGCTGCATCGGTCTCGCCGTATCGCGAATCGTTCCTGTGGCGGATCCATGCCGCGAGCGGTCTGCTCGTGATCCCGCAGTTCGCCGTGACCGTCTTCGCGTTCGACTACCTCGTGAACGCGCTTGGCTGGTCGATCACCGATGCGGGCGCGCTGCTCGCCGCCACGCAGCTCGCCGGCGCCGCCTCGCGGCTGCTGGTCGGCTGGTGGTCCGATCGGGCGGGCTCACGCCTGGGACCGATGCGCCTCGTGGCGCTGACCATCGGCCTGTCGATGACCTCCCTGGCCGCCCTGGCCTTTACCGGCGCCTCCGTTGCCGTGGCAGCCCTGGCGTTCGCAGCCATCGTGACGGTCACGTCGAATGGCCTCGCCTTCACCGCGGTGGCCGAACGCGCGGGATCCAGATGGGCTGGCCGGGCGCTCGGGATCCACAACACGTTCCAGAACGTGATCGCAACGCTTGTCGCCACGCCACTGGCGCTCGTGATCAGCGCAGCCGGTGGAGGGCCCACGGGCTACGCCCTGGCCTTCACGGCCGTCGTCATCTTCCCGTTTGCGGCCGCGATCCTTGTTCCAGTCCGCTCGGAGGAGGCTCAAGTACCAGGCTGACGGCCACGTGCCCGGTCAGCTTGCAGACGGACCCACTCCCGCGGCGGCGATCTGTTCGGCCCATGCGTCGAGCGCCTCGGTTCGCCCGCGGAGCTCGAGGCGCCGGTGCTCGAGCGTGCCCGTCGGCAGTCCGGTGGCCGCGGCGGTCGCGGCGCTGACGAGCAGCTCGCCCGCGCCTGCCTCCGAGCCCAGACGGCTCGCAGCGTTCACCGCATCTCCGAGGGCCGTGAAGTCGAGAACCTCGTCGACGCCGCCCACGAATCCCACCCACGCCTGCCCGGAGTGCACTCCGACGCCGACGGGTAAGGACACTTCGCGGAGGATGTTCCGGGCAGCCTCGACCGCGGACCCGGCGTGATCGCCTCCCACGAAGCCCGGAATGAACAGTGCCATGACGCCGTCCCCGAGGAGTTTCTCGACGATCCCGCCCCGTTGCCGGATGGCACGGGTCGCGACGCGCACGTAATCGCCGACCGCGGCGGAGTAGGCGGCGGGCGACATGGTTTCGGCGAGGCCCACCGACCCGCGGATGTCGGCAAAGAGCGCGCTGATCTCGATCTCCGCCCCGCCGGGATGCTTCGAGGCGGCCTTGAAGCAGTTGTTGCACAGCTGTGGATTGCGGGGGTACCGGCCGAAGCCGAAGAGCCGCAGGACCGGGCCGCCCACACCGCCGTGGGGCGACAGGCATAACTTGCATCGCGGGTCGGAAGGAACGTGGCGAAAGAGACGGCGCATGCGCTGCAGGTCCGGATGGACCCCGAGCAGCATGTCCCGCCAGCCCTCGTTCGACTCGGGAAGCGCCGGTTCGCTCATCGGCCTAGCGTACTCCGCGGCCGAAATGCACTCGCTTGACGAATCGGCTAGGGTCGAGCCACCGATGAGTGATCCGAACCCCAACTCACCACGCCCGCGCACGATCGTCGAGAAGATCTGGGACGACCACGTGGTCGCGCCGGGGACCGATGGGGCGCCCGACGTCCTCGGCATCGACCTGCATCTCGTTCACGAGGTCACCAGCCCGCAGGCCTTCGACGGGCTCCGCGACCGTGGGCTGAAGGTCCGCCGCCCGGGGCAGACGCTGGCCACCGTCGACCACTCGATCCCGACCACCGACCGGAGCCTCCCCTTCGCCGATGAGATCGCCTTCGCCCAGGTCAGCCGGCTGGAGCAGAACTGCGCCGAGTTCGGCATCCCGCTGCATGGGATGGGCTCGCCGCACCAGGGGATCGTCCACGTCATCGGTCCCGAGCTTGGCCTGACGCAGCCGGGCATGACCATCGTGTGCGGCGACTCGCATACCGCGACGCACGGGGCGTTCGGCGCCCTTGCGATCGGGATCGGCACGACCGAGGTCGAGCACGTCCTCGCCACCCAGACGCTGCTCCAGCGACGCCCGAATTCGTTCGAGGTCCGCGTGGACGGCGCCCTCCACCCCGGCGTGACGGCGAAAGACATCATCCTGTCCCTGCTCTCCCGGATCGGAGTCGGTGGCGGGACCGGCCATGTGTTCGAGTACGGCGGCTCGGCCATCCGCGCGCTCGGCATGGAGGGCCGGATGACGGTCTGCAACATGAGCATTGAGGGCGGCGCCCGTGCCGGGCTGGTGGCGCCGGACGAGACGACGTTCGAGTATGTCGCCGGCCGAACGCATGCTCCTGCCGGAGCCGACTGGGACGTCGCATTGGGCCGATGGCGGCGCCTGCCTTCGGATGAGGGTGCCCGGCACGATCGCAGCATCGCCTTTGACGCAGGTGACCTGGTGCCGATGGTGACCTACGGCACGAACCCCGGCATGGGCTTCCCGATCACCGAACGGATTCCCGACCCGGAGCGCCTGACGGATGCGACCCAGCGCGACTCATTGCGCGCGGCGCTGCGCTACATGGACCTCAACCCAGGCGACGCGATCCTGGGTAAGCCGATCGACGTCGTATTCATCGGCTCGTGCACGAACTCGCGGATCAGTGACCTGCGCGAGGCGGCCCGCATGCTGCGCGGCCGCCACGTCGCCGATGGCGTTCGCGTCATGGTCGTCCCCGGCTCGACCGAGGTGAAGCGGCAGGCCGAGGAGGAGGGGCTCGATTCGGTCTTCCGCGACGCCGGTGCCGAGTGGCGCGAGGCCGGCTGCTCGATGTGCATCGCCATGAACGGCGACCAGCTCTCGCCCGGCCAGTACAGCGTCAGCACCTCGAACCGGAACTTCGAGGGGCGGCAGGGTAAGGGCGGCCGAACGTTCCTGGCCTCGCCGCTGACCGCCGTCGCATCGGCCGTCACCGGTCGCCTGTCCGATCCGAGGGCGCTGCTGTGACCATCACGCCACCCCGCGAGCCGTTCCGCTCGGTCACGTCGGCCGTGGTGCCGATGCTGCGCAACGACGTCGATACCGACCAGATCATCCCGGCGCGCTTCCTGAAGACCATCAACCGCGCCGGACTGGCCGAGCAGCTCTTCTGCGACTGGCGCTATCTCGCCGATGGGTCGCCGAACCCGGACTTCGTGCTCAATCGGCCCGAGATGGCCGGACGCGCCATCCTCGTCGCCGGCGACAACTTCGGCTGTGGCTCCTCGCGCGAGCACGCTCCGTGGGCGCTGATGGCATGGGGAATCCGCGCCGTCGTCAGCAGCAGCTTCGCCGACATCTTCCGCGTCAACTCGCTCAAGAACGGGCTGCTTCCGGTGGCCGTGCCCCCGGAAGAGCTCATGCGCATCGGCTCCATCCTGGAAGCCGAGCCGGATGTCGAGCTGACGGTCGACCTGGAGGCAAGCGAGGTGCGTCTTCCCGACGGCTCCGCCATTGGCTTCGACATCGACGCGTTTGCGCGCCGCATGATCCTCGATGGGACCGATGAGCTCGGCTACCTGCTGGCCCACCAGCCGCAGCTCGAGGCCTACGAGGCCTCCCATCCGCCGAGGGTCTCGACCCTGGCATGAGCCGGCTGACGGCGATGCGGGTCACCGCCTGGCTGCTCACGGCGACCGGTGTCGCCTTCGGGCTGTTCACGATCGTGTTCGGGATCGTGGGCCCGGACCAGGAGATCCATGCCGTTCACAACGCCGTGGTCGCGTCGCTCCTGCTCGTCCTCACCGCGCCGCCGATGATCGCCGTCGCTCGCGCCCCAGAGCGGGCAATCCGGCCGCTGGTGATCCTCGCCGCCCTCACCGTCGCCGGACTGGCCGCCATGGCGATGGCACTCACGCCGGACCCCTTCATCCTGCCGGTGCTGGTCCTCATCGGGGTGCTGTGGTGGCTCGCGCCCAATCGCGAGGGTGCCGTTCCGCCTGGCCGGTGGAGCCTGGTGATGATGGTGCTGGTGCTCGCGGGCGCCGTGCTGCTGCTGCCCTACGCGGTCGAGCAGGCCGGCTTCCAGCGGACCGATCAGACGAGCGACCACGCCACCTTCTTCCACTGGGTCGAGATGGCGTGCACGGCCACGGGCATCGTGCTGGTCGGGCTGGTCGCGGCTCTGCGGCCGGCGACCTTCCGGTTGGCCACCTGGTGCGCCGGCCTGGCAGTGGCCGTCCTCGGGGCCGCATCGGTCCTGTTCGCGCAGCATGCATCCGCGCTCGCGCCACCCTGGAGTTGGGCGGCCTTCGTCGGCGGTCTCGCGTTCATCGCCGTGGGTGAGTGGGAGGCCCGCCGGTCGGCGCAGGACGGGCAGCTTCAGCCGTAGCGGCTACCCGTCCCGCTGGCTGACCGCCGCGTAGATCGAACCGAGGAAGCGGCTCGGCACCTCTCCGCTCATGCGCGTGTCATTGAGGCCGACGTGAGCCGCCAGCTCCGTCCAGCTCCCATAGCTGATGGCCCACGGCACCCATGGATTCCCACGGTCCGAGTCGTACTCCACGATCACGAAACGTCCGCCGGGCCGCAAGGCCTCGATCGCCTCGTGCAGCACCGGCTGCTTGTCGCGCACGAAGTGCAGTGAGTTCGCCATCAGCAGCCCGTCGAACGACGCGGGCTCCACCGGCAGCGGTCGCGTGAAGTCGCCGACCACCGTCCGAACCGATGCGCCCGGAAACCGATGCCGAACGTCGCCCTCGAGCGACCCAAGCGCGGCCCCGTCACGGTCGATCGCCACGACATCGGCCCGGTCACCGATCACCTCGACGAGCGCCAGCGTGAAGGCCCCACGTCCTGCCCCGAGCTCCAGCCATCGCGGACCCGCGCCCTCGACCCCTGCCCGGATCAGCGCGACGTGGTCGGCATGGTCCATTCAGCCGCTGAGCTGCTTGAGCCAGTCGATGGCTTCGAGGTAGCCGCGCCAGCCGCGGCCGATGACCTGGTGCCGGGTCGCGGGTGCCGTCACGGACACTCGACGCCACGGCTCGCGGGCGTTGACGTCGCTGATGTGGACCTCGACCGCCGGGCGCTCGCAGGCGACCAGCGCGTCGTGCAGCGCGTAACTGGTGTGAGAGAGAGCCCCGAAGTTGCAGATCACCGCGTCGTAGTCGACCTGCTCCAGCCGGTCGATCAGCGCACCCTCGTGGTTCGAGTGGAACGCGTCGAGGAGCGATCCGCGCTCGAGCGCATGGGCGCGCGCGGCCTCGACGATCTCCGCGAGGGTTGTTGAGCCGTAGATCTCCGGCTCGCGGCGGCCGAGGGTGCCGAGGTTCGGGCCGTTGAGGACCAGGATGCGCATCGGGCTATTCTGCCCCGGCGTCGAAGGAGCCGAGGACGCGCATCGAGCTGGTGTGCTCGCGCAGCAGCTCCAGCGCGCCGGCCAGTGGCTCGATGGGGGCGTCGCCGGAGACCTGCACAAGGAACCGGTAGCGCCACGGCCCGCTCCCCGATGGCCGTGACTCGATGCGGCTCAGGTTGATGCCGGCCTCCGCCAGGGATCCCAGCGCCCGATACAGGTCGCCGGGTTTGTGGCCGGTCTCGAAGGTGACGAGGGTCTCGCGCCCGCCGTCCGGGGCCGGCGCCAGCTCGCCGCGTGCCTCCGGCAATGACGAGCCGGAGGACCGGGCCAGGACGGCGAAGCGGGTGACGTTGTGCGACGAGTCCTGGATGTCGCGCGCCGCCACCTCCAGGCCATACCGGCCGGCGGCACGCTCCGATGCGACGGCCGCGGCGTGCCGATCACCGCGGGCCGCGAGGTCGCGCGCCGCACCGGCGGTATCGGCAGCCGGCACGATCTCCCAGCCACGACCGGCCAGGAACCGCTCGCACTGCGCCAAAGCCTGCCAGTGGCTGGCGACCCACTCGACCTCGTCCAGCTGAACGCCCGGCAGGACAAGCAGCTGGTGGCGGACCGGCAGGAGTAGCTCGCCGACCACGGTCAGGGAGCCCTCCGCCAGCGCGTCGAGCGCGTCGCCGACGGTCCCGGCGAGGGAGTTCTCCAGCGGCAGGACGCCGGCATCGGTGGAGCCGAACTCGACGGCATCGCACACGGCGGAGAACGTCGACATGCCGACCGGCTCGACGGCATCGGTGCCGAAGTAGCCGATGATGGCCTCCTCGCCGAAGGCGCCCGGCTCACCCTGGAAGGCGACGGTCGTCATTCGCCGATAACGCGCAGGGCGCGGCCGACCTCGGCGTCGGTCACGTCGTCGACCTCGATGACGCGGCCGACCTCCATCGGCAGGATCCACCGCTGTCGGCCGGCGTGGCGCTTCTTGTCGCCCAGCATGGCGGCCCGCACCACACCTCCGTCGAACGACCGACGCAGCACGAAGCCGAGCCTGCTCAGCAGGGCGTCCAGGCGCGGCGCCAGCTGAGGATCAGCACCGCGCCGCGCGCCGATGGCGGCGACCGCCCGCAGGCCGAGCGCGACCGCGGCGCCATGGGCGAGGCGGTAGCGGCTCTCGATCTCCAGTGCGTGCCCGATCGTGTGGCCCAGGTTCAGCGTACGGCGCTCGCCGCTCTCGAATGGGTCGCGCTGGCAGACGCCCAGCTTCAGGCGGGCGCTGCGCTCCATGATCGCGTACCGGGCGGGCTCATCAGCCCGCAGGGCCTTCGGCCCGCGCTCCTCCAGCAGCAGCCAAAGAGCGGGGTCGCCGATCATCGCCGCCTTGATGGACTCGGCCATGCCGTCCCGGCGCAGCCGGACTGGGAGGGAGCGCAGGGCCGCAACGTCGGCGATGACCGCGACCGGCGGCCAGAAGGCCCCGACCGCGTTCTTTGTGCCGCTCAGGTCGACCGCCACCTTGCCGCCGATTGCGCTGTCCGCCTGAGCCAGCCAGGTGGTCGGCACCTGGACCAGCGGCAGCCCGCGCGCGAAGAGGGCTGCGGCAGTGCCGGCCAGGTCGCCGATCGTGCCGCCGCCGACCGCGACCAGCGGCGTCCCGCGCTCCACCCGCTGGGCCGCCAGCCACTCGAGAATGCGCTCCACCGATCGGAGGCGCTT
>JACCWY010000104.1 GCA_013697395.1 Chloroflexota bacterium
GTCGAGGACCATGCCCGGGAAGACCATGAGGCCGTCATCGGCCATCACCTCGGCGTAGAAGGCAGCCCCGTCGGGACCCGTGAGCGCCGCCCAGCCTTCGCGCTCGAGCGCCTCGAGCTCGCGCACCGGCGGTGAGGTCACCGCTGCCAGGTGGTGAAGAACAGGACGCAGACCAGGATCAGGGCTACACCCGCCAGGATCAGCCTGCCAGGCACGCGGTACAGCAGCCCCGGCCGCGAGGCTCGGTCATAGCCGGGCGCGCCTTCATCGAACATTGCCGCCCGTGCCAGCAGATGGTCCCCATGCAATTGTCGACTGTCACCGTGGGCGGTGCCCCGACCCATGCCGATCATCAGCCCGGCATCGCCGATAGCATGCCCGATCGCTCGGAGCAGTTTGCGAAGGCTCATCAGAGGTTCCCGCGGCGCGCCTGCTCGGCCTCGATGGCCTCGAACAGGGCCTTGAAGTTCCCTACGCCGAACCCACGGCTGCCGTGGCGCTCGATGATCTCGAAGAAGAATGTTGGCCGATCCTGCACCGGTCGCGTGAAGATCTGGAGGAGGTAGCCCTCCTCGTCGCGATCGGCCTCGATGCCGAGCTCCTCGAGCGTCTCGATCGGGACCCCGACGTCGCCCACGCGGTCGGGGAGCGACTCGTAGTAGGCGTGTGGCATGCCGAGGAACTCGATCCCACGTTCGCGCAACGCGCGCACCGTCCCGCAGATGTCCTCGGTCCGCAGCGCGATGTGCTGTGTGCCCGCGTCGCCGTAGTAGTCGAGGAATTCCTGGATCTGGCTCTTCTTCTTGCCCGCCGCCGGCTCGTTGATCGGGAACTTGATGCGGCCGTTCCCGTTCGTCATGACCTTGCTCATCAGCGCCGAGTAGTCGGTGTGGATGACCTTGTCGTCGTAGTGGATGAGCTGGGCGAAGCCGAGGACGTCGCGGTAGAACTCGACGAATCGGTTCATGTCGCCAAGCGCCACGTTGCCGACGCAGTGGTCGACCTCGAGCAGGGCCTGGCCCGTCGCGGCTGGTGCCGGCTTCGCGACGCGGTGATACCCGGGGGCGAACGCTCCGTGGTACTCGGAACGGTCGACGAAGGAGTGCAGCACCTCGCCATAGGTGTGGATGGCGCTGCGGCGCAGCGTGCCCTTCGTGCCCTCGACCTCGGTCGGCTCGAGGGCGCTTCGCGCGCCACGCGAGGTCGTCTCGCGCCACGCCGCTCCGACGTCGTCGACGGCGAACGCGATGTCATGCACGCCGTCGCCGTGCCGGGCCACGTGCTCGGCGATCTCGCCGTCAGGCCCGATTGGGGCGGTGAACACGAAGCGGATGTCGTTCTGCACCATCACGAAGCTGGATCGGTCCCGCACACCGGTCTCGAGCCCGGCATAGGCGAGGGGCGCGAAGCCCCACAGCGCCCGGTAGTAGTGAGCGGCCTGCTTCGCGTTGCCGACCCAGAACTCCACGTGGTCGATCCCCTTGAGGGGAAGGAAGTCCTGCGCCTCCGCGGCGGCATTGGGGTTGACGATCGCGCCGGCCTGGTTGGCGGTCCCGCGCGTGAGCGTATCGGCCATGCGCGCGAGTCTACCGCAGGACCGATGCCGGCCCCAGCCCGCCGATAGATCGGGTCGGCGCGCACACCGAGTGGCTTCCACGAGCCACTCGACCTGATACCTCGGGTCGGACGACGCTCGCGGGAGCCATCGCGCGCCGCGCTACCTCATTCTTCGGCAGCGATGCTCAGACGCTCGTCCCGGCCTGCAGCGCCACGTCGATCATGCGGTCGATTGCGCGATCGAGCTCCTCGAGCGGGAGGTACGTCTCCTCGGTGGTCACCTCCTCCGAGAGCACGTCGCTGACGGTCAGCGCGCAGGCGGCCTGCACCCCGGCGCGCGCCGCGAGGAAGAAGAGCGCGGACGCCTCCATCTCAAAGGCCAGCACGCCGCGATCGCGCCAGCGCTGTGCGTAGTCGTCATCGGTGTTGTAGAAGACGTCGACCGATGCGACGAGGCCGGTGCGCGTCACGATGCCGCTGGCGGCGGCCGCGTCGACGAGGGCGCGCGTGAGGTCGAAGTCGGCTGCCGGCGCGTAGGCCTCGCCGTGGAGGTACGTGGACGTCGCCCCATCGACTGGACATGCCGCGGTGGCCACCACCAGGTCGCCGGTGGCGAGGCCCTTCGCGATCCCGCCACACGTGCCGACGCGGATCAACCGGGTGGCGCCGAGCCTGAGCAGCTCCTCCACCACGATGCTGAGACTTGGGGTCCCCATCCCTGACGTCTGGACGCTGACCGGGGTGCCATGGTAGGACCCGGTGAAGCCGAGCAGCCCGCGATGGTCGTTCACCTGGCGAGCCGAGCCGTCGTCGAAGCGCTCGGAGATGCGGCGCGCGCGATTCGGATCGCCGGGCAGGAGGACGAGGGGCGCGTAGTCGCCATCCTCGGCCCGAAGGTGGATCTGTGACATGCGCCTAGCGTACAGAATGGCGCGTCGCGTGCATGGGTGAGGTCTTCGTGGGCGAAGCGAGCAAGCCAATCGAGCCGGACTCGGTGAGCACGACTTCGCGTGACCTGGTCCGTGCGGTCGGCGGCGGTCTTCTCATCGGCCTGCCGCTCCTGTTCACCCTCGAGATGTGGGCACACTCCTTCCTCCTGCCCTCGTGGAAGATCGTCGTCCTGCTGGGCGTGGCGTTCGTGGTGGTCGTGGGGTACAGCGCGCTGAGCGGATTCCGGCGCGACCGGACCTGGGCGGCCCTGCTGGTTGACTCGGTGGAGACGATGGGCATTGCCGCGGTCGTGTCGACTGTCGCACTGCTGCTGCTCGGTCGGATCGGCGCCGAGACAGGACTGCGGGACGCGGTCGGCAAGATCGCGCTCGAGATGATCCCGGTCGCCTTCGGTGTGTCGCTGGCTGGCGCCCAGCTCGCATCGCCGGACGATGCTCCGGAGGATGCCGAGGACCAGGGCAGCACGGTGGCGGATGGTGGCGTCGGCGCCTTCGGCCGGCTCTTCATCGGCGGCGGGGCGGCGCTCCTGTTCGCGCTCAACATCGCGCCGACGGAGGAGCCGGTGCTCCTCGGGATCGAGGCGGATTGGTGGATGCTCCTGATGGTCGTGCCGGCCACGCTAGCGATCACCTTCGGCCTTGTCTTCTACGCCGATTTCCGGGGCGGGCGCGCCTTTGCGGTCGGGGACAGTCCGCTCGACCATCCGGTCACCGAAACGCTTGCCGCCTACGCCGTCAGCCTGCTCGTCTGCCTCCTGCTCATGTGGGCCATCGGACGGACCGATGGCGTCTCGTGGTCGGTGATCATCGGTCAGACCGTGATGCTCGGCATCGTGGCGTCATTCGGTGCCGCCGCCGGCCGGCTGCTGGTTGGCGGCGGCCAGAAGCAGTCCCAACCTGAGCCGGGCGCGACGTAGCCGTGCGGCAGAACTGGCTTGAATGGGTCGTGTTGGCGATGAGTGCCGCGGCGGTGGTGGGCATCGTCGGCTTCCTGCTTGTCGACGGCATCAGCGATGAGGGCCGCCCGCCAGTCCCGGTGGTCGAGCTCATGGCGGATGCGGCGTACGAGATCCCGGGCGCCTGGATCCTGCCCGCCACGGTGTCAAACGAGGGCGACGAGGCGGCGGAGGAGCTCGTCCTGCGTGCCACCGCCACGGTCGAGGGCGTCGAGGAGGAGAGCGAGGTCACCATCGACTACCTCCCGCCCGGAACCGATGTCGAGATCTCGTTCGGCCTCAGCGCCGAGCCGGACGGCGAGGTCACGGTGACGACCGTCGGCTTCCGGCTACCCTGAGCCATGACAGACCGATGGGCCGCTGAGCTCGCCTTCGCCACCGATCTCGCGCGCCGCGCCGGCGCCCTCCTGACCGAAAGCTACGAGCGGCTCGAGCGGATCGACTACAAGAGCAAGCGCGACGTCGTGACGAATGCCGACTACGCGTTCGAGCACCTCGTGATCGACGCCATCAAGGCCCGCTTTCCTGGCGACGCCATCCTGGCCGAGGAGTCTGGCGAGCACGCCGGCGTCCTGCGCGACGATGGATCCTACAATGGGCGGACGTGGGTGATCGACCCGCTCGACGGGACCGTCAACTACGCGAACGGGATCCCGTACTACTGCGTCAGCATCGGACTCGTCGAGGATGGCCGTCCGAGCGTGGGCGTCATCTTCGACCCCGCTCGCGACGACCTGTATGCCGCGACCGCCGACGGCCCCGCCACGCTGAATGGCGCCGCCGTGAGGTCCTCGACGAAGGAGGTGCTGTCCGACTACGTGGTCAGCCTGGCGGTCATCGGGAGGGGCGGGCTGACCCGCGAGCGACGGATCGCGCCGCTGATCCGCATCCATCGGCGCATGGGGAGCGCGGCGCTCTCGCTGGCCTACGTGGCGAACGGGCGGTTCGATGCTTTCATCCAGAATGGCGGGCTCTCGCCGTGGGACGTGGCGGCGGCCGGGTTGATTGCGGAGCGGGGCGGCGCGGTCGTGACCAACGTGCGTGGCGGTCCCTGGTGGGACGCCGCGCTGACCGGTCCGCGCGCCAACGTGGTCGCCGCTCCGGCCGCCCAGCACGCCGCAATGCTCCAGCTGCTCGCCTCCCTCAAGACGACGCTCCAGACTCGGCGCTAAGCGTCCGCCGCGGCTTCCTTCAGAACGTGGGCGAGCATCCCGAGCGTGAATGCCGTGGCGCCCCACACCCGAACGCCACCGTAGCGGTACGCACCCGCGCTCACCGTGAAGCCACGCCCACTGAACTCCTCCGTTCCCAGCACGGCGGGGTCGAAGAGCGCGTCCAGCGGCAGCTCGATGATCGAGGCCACCTCCGCGTCGTGTGCCACGAGCGTCGGGCGCGTGGCGACCGTGCCGACGAACGGTCGCAGCTCGAAATTGCTGACCGCGATCCACACGTCGTCGAGCACGCCGACGATCCGCACGAGGTCCGGCTCGAGGCCGATCTCCTCCCACGCCTCGCGGAGCGCGGCGGCCTCGCGGTTCGCATCCGCCGCATCGACCGCGCCACCGGGCAGCGAGACCTCGCCGGCGTGTGAGCGCATGTCCGCGTGTCGCACGGTCAACGGGATCACGAGACGACCCTCCTCATCCGGATAGATCGCCAGCAGCGTGGCGGCCGGGCGCGCGGCCGGGAAGTCGGCGCGGTCGTAACGGCGTCGGGTGGCCTCGCCGTCGAGCCCACGGGGCATGAGGCGTTCGTCGAGCGGGATCGGTCGGGAGGCGCTGCGGAGCGCATCGGCGACTTGATCCTGCCAGTCCGCGCCAGCGCGTAGTATTCGCTCCATGCCCCAGGTCAACCTCGATCGCGACGGCCGGGTCGGCGAGGCGCTCTACCGGACACGCCTGCTCGTCAACCGTACCCCGCATTTCAGCCGCTCGACCCGCAAAGAGGCAAACCGGGCTCTCGACATCCTCGAGGGCCAGCTGGGCCTGAACCAGGTGAACGCGGTCGCGGCCGCGCGCGGCATCGAGCTGCTGAACCGGGCCCATTCCTCGCTGGCCTTCGGTCTGATGCGCAACCAGGACTTCGCCGATCGATTCGGTTCCGCGCTCCGCCGGCTTGGGCTGCGCGGCATCACCGACCGCCTCGACGAGGTCCCGCACTCCGTCATGGCGCTGCCCATTCCCGGTCCGATTGGCGAGCGCGAGCATCGCGACGACCTGCCTGCCGAGGAGCGGGTCGATGCCGAGGGCAACCCGCTCCCGCCGCCGCCGGGCTTCTACTAGGCCAGGAGGGCCTCGATGAGGCTCGTGTCGGTTGGGGTCGATCCCATTCCGAGCCGATCGCCGAGCACCGCCGCCAGCGGCGGCTCCAAGTAGGTCGAGCGCAGGGCCTCCCAGGCATCGGCCCCGAAGACGGTTTCCGGCGTGCCGTCACCGACGATGCGACCGGCGCGCATGACGACGATGCGCTCGAATGTCTCGGCCACGAAGCGCATGTCGTGGCTGATTGCCAGGACGGTGCGGCCCTCTGCGGCGACGCCCTCGACCAC
>JACCWY010000115.1 GCA_013697395.1 Chloroflexota bacterium
CGTGGGAGGCCACTTCCACAAAATTCGAAACGAACACGTTGTGGGCCATGAAGGCGACAGCCGGCTCTCCGGCTAAGATGAACATGGGGGCCGAGGGGCGCTTCCGAGAGGTCGGGCCTCGCAAGACCGAAGTCCGCATTGCGATCTCCTACAGCGTGCCGTATCCCCTGGTCGGCTGGTTCCTGGATCGATTCTACCTGCGGCGAGAGGTTCGGAAGATGGCCGAGGAAATGGTCGAAGGAATTGGAAGGGCGGCGGCCCAGAACAGGATACCTTCCTTGGCCATTCAATTGAAGAAACGGGAAGAAGACTATCCGGGCTACCGGGCCCAAAAATAACGTGGGCCACACGATCGCGGCCGTCGGGACGGACGTGGAGGTCCTGGCCGCGGCGGCTCCGGACGCCACGATCGTGGATCTTGGCGGACGCATCCTGCTGCCGGGGTTCAATGATGCCCATTGCCATCGCATCGGCGATCGGTCCATCGCCGGGTTCGAGAGTAATGAGGACGCGATCCAGGACGCCCTGGCAAGTGGCTGGACGAGCATCTCGGAGCTCTTCGTCGACCAGGCACGTCTGGACGAACTCCGCACGCTCGACGACGCGGATCGGCTCCGGCTCCGTGTCAATTGCTACCTCCCGGTGAACTATCTCGAGCAGAAGTTCGGCATCTGGTTCAGCGACTATCGGCCGCGGCAGGTGTTCAGTCCCCACCTGCGGATCGGCGGCGTCAAGGCCTTCGCGGACCGTGCCGACCCGAGCAAGATACTTCTGACCGAGCCGCACGTCGACGCCCCCGGCTACCTCGGCGATGTCTACTGGACCCCCGAGGAATTCACCGACCCTGGTTCGAGCGCTCCACGACGACGGCTGGCAGTTGGCTACCCATACCTGCGGCGACGCCGCGCACGACCTCGTTCTGAACGCCTACGAGGCCGCGCTGGCTGGCGCCGACAACGCCGACCACCGGCATCGCATCGAGCACGTCCTGGTGGTTCGCGACGACCAGGTGCAGCGGATGCGCGACCTGAAGATCCTCGCCTCGTTCCAGCTGACGTTCATGAACTCGGACTGGGCCGCCGAAGAGGAAGCGACCCTCGGCCCGGAGCGGCTCGGATGGGTCGGGCGGTGGCGCGACCTGCTGGAGGCCGGCGTACCGGCCGTCGGCAGCACGGATTTCCCGTGGGCCATCCGCGACGAACTGAACGGGCAAGGCGGCCCGGCGATGAAGGCGCTCTGGTTCGGCGCGACCCGGATCGGGCAGGAGGCCGGGCCGCCGCCGCCGTGGCTGGCCGACCAGGTCATCTCTGTCGAGCAGGGGCTCGATCTCATCACCCGCGCCGGTGCCTACGCTACCTTCGAGGAGGACCGAAAGGGAACCGTTACCCCGGGGAAGCTCGCGGATCTGGTCGTCCTCAGCGAGGACCCGAGGAGCGTGGCGGCCGACGACCTGCCAGGCGTGAGCGTCCTGATGACCATGGTCGGAGGGCGAGTCGAGTACTGCGCTCCGGATGCGGGCGCGCTCTGCTCCCTCGGTGGTTGAGCGACGACGTCGGCACGAGGCCGATCGCCGGCCCGGTGCCCATGAGCCCGCCGTACGGCGCCGGCCGATCCTTGGCCATCCTCGTGGCCACATCCTTGGTCGCTGCGTGCAGCACGTCGTCGTTGCCGCAACACCATGACTCGACCAGCGTCAGCTCGATGAGCCCGCCCTTCGAATCGGAGCTGGCTCCCCGGCTCGCGCGAGCGCTGGAGACCGCCGTCGAGAAGTCCGGCGCTCCGGGCGCGCAGGCGGCCGTCATCCTGGCCGACGGGTCGTTGTGGACGGCCGGCGCAGGACTGTCGACGCAGGACGAGCCGATGAGGCCAACCTTCTGACGGCGATCGCGAGCATCACCAAGCTCTACACGGCGGCCCTGACGCTCGACCTGGCCCATGATGGCGCCCTGTCGCTGGATGACCCGCTCGAACGATGGCTGCCAGACGCGCCGAATGCAGGCGGCGTGACCATACGTCAGCTGCTGACCCACACCAGCGGCCTGGCGAGTGACGACCCGGCCTTGGCGCCGGTGTGCGATCCGGGCACCTGCTACAGCTACAGCAACAGCGCCTTCAACTACCTGGGGCACGTCATCGAGAAGGCAACCGGCCAGGACTAGGCCCACGCGCTTCGTCAACGGATCCTCGCGCCCCTGGGGCTAAAGGCCACGTTCTACCCAAGACAGGAGACGGCCGTCGGCGAGTCGGCGACCGTCCATGCCTCGGACGAGGCCAAGCTCGCCGTCGATCTGGCCAGGGAAGGTGACCAACCCACCTGGCAGGGCGCCGCGGGCGACATCGTCGCGACCGCGGCCGACACACAGGCCGCCCTCCAGCCGGCGTTCGACAATCGCGCCAGAATCGGCGGCGGACGGATGCGGTCATCGTCGCATTGTCGCCGAGGTCGCGGTCGATGGGCGCCAGTTGCGCGGGACCGCATGATCGGAGACGATACGGCGGCCGGCGAATCGGAAGGTGTTGCCGTTATAGCGTTCTGCGAGCGCTGTGCCAGCAGAGCTTCGGATTCGGTCTAGGCGTCTCGCCGAATCATGCGCTGTATTCGAGCGGAAACCGGCGTAATCGTGGTGGCCTTAGCTCAATCGGTAGAGCATCGGATTGTGGCTCCGAAGGTTACGGGTTCAAGCCCCGTAGGCCACCCCATCTCAGGCTCGGATCGGCGTCACGAGCGTCCATCTGATGCCATCCTCACAACTTCCGACTCTTGCCCAAGACAAGGGCAAGGCCGTGCGGCCGAGAACCCCGACCAGGCCTGGCCGGGGTCCTCTCTTTGGCAGGCGTGCCTCTACCGCTTGGCGGCCAAGGCCCAATTGCAGGTCGGGCGAAGTCTTGCCAGCGGACCGGTGTCTGCATACATTCGCCGTGGCGCCCACCCGGCGCCCAAGCTCCGACCGGGTCCCTGCGCGACCTGCTCGAGGGGCCAAAGGGGATTTGTGTCCTCTGGGTGATCTGTCGGTCATGAACTCTCAGGTCGTTGCCTCGGCGCGCAGGGCCGGTGCGATGGCCGGAGGGATCTGAATAACTGAGCAGAAGCATCTCAAGGCGCTCATCCGGGCCCCGGATGGCGCGCACGGGCGAGTCGTACACCTCGGCTCGCAGCCACATCGTCAAGCCTGACGCTCGACCGAGCCTGACGCCGACAGCGGCGTTCCGCGCTCATGACAAGCACTGCATGACCGCCGTATTCACGCCGGACGACGCGCACATCATCAGCGGTGGCTTCGGTGGCCAGGCACGCATCTGGACCCTGGACGGGAGCTTGAGCGGCGAGCTCGTCGGCCATGAAGCGGCCGTCAGCGTCGTGCGGATCTCGCCCGACGGCGCGACCGTTGTCACCGCCGCGTCGGACAAGACCGTCCGCGTCTGGGATCTCCAGACGAGGCGGCAACGGTCTGTCCTCGGCCGGCATCGGAAGCAGGTGCTGGCCGCTCGACCTCGACGCGTCGAGGGACCGCGTGTGGAGTGGCGGCCACGATGGGAGGCTGAACGCATGGAGCCTCGCGACGGCGCAGCTCGTGGCCGCCATCGACCTGGGAGGGAGTGTGAGGTCGGTCGCCGTGCGACCGGTTGACGGCGTAGTCGCGGCGGCGACGGTCGGCTCGGGCATCGCGATCCTCCGCGCCGACGGTGCGGAATTCGCGCGCGTGGCGGACGACATGGAGGCGGTCGGCTCGGTCGCATGGGCAGCCGATGGCACCTTCTTGCTCGCGTCGACCCCGGGCGGCGCTACGGTCTGGGCCTCCGACGGATGGGAGGCCGTGCGGTCACTGGCCAGTGGCGCGGGGAGCATGCTGCCGATCGCGCTCACCCTCGACGGCAGTCGTATCGCCCTGGGATGGGACCACCATGTGGGCCTCTGGAGCGCCTATGAGTCGCACCCGGACGTGTCGGTCGAGGACCTGCCAAAGGGCGTCTACGGCCTCTCGTTCTCGCACGGCGGTCGGTCGCTCGCCGCCGCAGCGGCCGACGGTCGCGTTCGAGTCTGGTCGGTGACCTAGCCGGCGGTCACCGAGGGCCGGCGACGTCCACGGAGCTCCGAAGGTGACGGGTTCGAGCCGCCCCATGGGCCACAACGGGACCCTCGGGCGTGGTTCGCGGCTGGCCGTCGGCGTCGTCCCGACGGGCCAGCC
>JACCWY010000125.1 GCA_013697395.1 Chloroflexota bacterium
GTCCACGTTCGCCCCGAAAGCGTCCTCAACGGCGCTCAGATACATGACGTGGCCATCCGTCGTGATCTGCGCCCGGTTGGCAAGCCGTTCGGCTAAGTCCTGCATGAAGTCGGTAGCCGTTCCCACGTCCCGCGATCCGACCCGCCAGGTCGGGATAAGCTTCGTGTCGGCGCAGATCGCGGTGAAGGTCCAAACGTCGCCGTAGCCGAAGGTACGCTTGTACTCGTCCCGGAGGTTCTTCTGCTTGGCATAGCAGAAGGACCAAATCTCGTCGCATTGAAGCCGCTCGCAGGGCAGGTCCCGCAGGTGCTCGTCCTGGTACCCGGCGCAGACCTGTCCGAGATCGCGGAGGAGCTTGAGGACGGTCCCCTTCGCCGTATCGGTCATGCGACAGGTGGCACGAATCGAATTGCCCTCGACCAAGGCGGCGACGATCTGACAGCGTTTCTCTTGGCTCAGTTTGTTCATGTCCCTATTATACATGACCGCTCAAGCATTGTCAAGTACTTGTTGGCATTTCGACGCATACTGTCAAATGCCTAGTTGGTATTGACAAGTTCCCGATTTTGAAGTAATCTGAGGAGACAAAAGAACCCCCCGGCAGGTTTCGACCTGCATCATCCGTACTTGGATAGTACGGGGCTCTCGGCTTGAGCTACGAGGGGTTCACCTGTGTAAGTCCTAGCGCCTCATCTGTTTGCGCAGGTGGGGCGCTATTCTTTTCGGCCTACATTCGACAACCTCCACATATTGGTTTCTCCGGGAACGCGCTCAATCCTGTCGTCTCGCTTCATTAACGTCGCCAGAGTGCCCATAGGCTGCTTCCCGCCAACCTCGCGGCCACCCTGCGCGAGTTTCTCCATGATCTCTCTACCCGACAGCTTTCCGCTTGCGTCTCGGAGGACAATTAAGGCGGCCTCCGCGACCGTCATGCCTTCGAAACGATTTGAACGTGCAATGACTGGAAGCTCATCAATATCGCCGTTGCTGACCCCATGGACCCGGAGCAGTTCATCGTACAGGTGTGCGAGCGTCAGACAACGCTCGACCTGCTTCTGCAACTCCTCGGCCCGCTTCCTGTTCTGTTGAATTGCGTGACGCAACTCATGGAGATCGAACTCAACGAGAAGGGGTTGGTCCTGCTTACGAGTCGTCATGACGGGTATGATAGCACAGCACGACCGCACTTGTCAACCTACTGGTGTTAGTTCGGGAGTGGGCTGTTTACTCCGAAGTTCGGGCGGGCTCACCGTCGCTCTTGACTAGTTCCTCGACCGTCGGGCGGGCTTCAGGGGGGCGGGGCTCGGGAAGCGGCGCATCGGCAACGAGCAACCTTCTCTCGGGCGTAACCAAGTCCGCGTAGTCTCCCAGAAGCTTGGAAACCTCGATCAATTCGATCTCAATGCCCTTTGCCGCCTTGGCTCGGGCGGCCTCCTCATAGGCACCTTTTGTGAAGCTAAAGCCGTAAATGGTCCCGCGAGGCTTTTTGCTTCGCTCAACAGCCGTCTCGAAATTATCCACGACGTTGCGACCGATCCCATCGGACTGCTTCACCTGGATTGGGAAGTGATCGAAGAAGGAGAAGCCGTCGATCCCCATGTCACCGGACTTCTTCGTGGAGTGCGTCCCATGCACCCGCTGAACAACCCAGTTCTGAAACTCGAACGGCTTTAGCTCACGCAATTGGGCCTCGGTTACCGGCATTCCGACCAGCTTGATCGTCCGTGCCCCGACCTTCTCCATCCGGCGCTTCATGAGGCCGACGGCTGTCGGGGAAATGTCAATCCCGATCCACTCGCGTTTCTGTCGCTGGGCCACGACCAACGTTGTCCCGCACCCCGCGAAGGGATCGAGCACGACGTCCCCCTCGTTAGACGATGCCAGGATGATTCGGTCGAGCAGTCGTTCGGGCTTCTGGGTCGGGTACCCGAGCCGTTCCTTGGCCGATGGCATGATCGGCTGGATCGGCCAAACGTCATCCGGGTGCTTCCCTCCTGGGTGGGGTCGATAGCCCTCATAGACCTTTTTTCCGCGGTATGACTTGTCGTATCGACTCGCTGGGCTTCGTTTTACGTCCTCGGAATATTCATCGCGCACCGGGTCCACGTTGAACGTCCACTTTTTGCCCTTCGTGTAGAACAGAATGGTGTCGTGCCGACGGCCCCACCGGCGCGGAGAGACACCGCCTCCCCGATAGTACCAGATGACCTCGTTCTGGAAGTGATTGTCCCCGAAAACTTCGTCCATCATCTGTTTCAAGTAGTGAACCGCGTGCCAATCACAATGGAGGTAGATGGAGCCCGTCGGTTTGAGAATACGACGCATTTCCATAACCCGTTCCCGCATCCAGCCAACGTAGACGTGGACTCCACCCTCCCAGCGATCCTCAAAGGAGCGGATCTCGGCCTCGTCGCCCCAGATAACTTCGTAATAGCGGTTCGAGAAAAAGGGCGGGTCGAGATAGATTAGGTCGATACAGTCGGCGGGAAACCCGGTAAGTCGATGCAGGTTGTCGTCGCAGTAGATTACGCCGGTCTCCAAGAAGGCGACGGCAGGGGTCAAACGGCCCCTCGATCCTTTTCCTCTCCCCACCGCGCCCGAGCGGCCTTCTTAGCGATCTGTGACCGCCTGCGCTTGGAGAGCTTCCGGGCGCGGGCTGGACCGCCCTTCAAGCCTCCACGTCGCCCCAGGAGGCGAGCGGCGGCGCTGCGCTGTTCCTCGGTGGACTCCTCGTCGGCGGACTGGGGCTCGTCCTCCGTCGCCTCCTCTACGATTCGGCGGGCGATAACGTTCTCGTCCTCGTCGGCGGGCTTTCTCTTAGCGGGTTCTTCTTTGCTTTTGCGGTCAGGCATAGGATCGATGGTAGCACGCCGGCGGGTGGACCGCAAGGGGTCGGGGGTTACTCACCACCGCCAAGGCCAAGGTATGCCTGTTGACTGAGCAGCTTCTGGCGGCTAAACTTCTGTGGCTATGAGCGATTTTCTTTTCGTCGAACCGTCCTTCTCGCGGGGCCTCGCCCGCACTCTTGACGTGGGAGCAGTCCTCGGGGGTAGTTCCTATAACATCAGCCCAACGGGCGACTTTGCTGACGCTTGGGCCACATCCCAAGATTGGCATGCTATCGGGCGCGATATTATGGATGCATTCCTCAGGTACCAAGTCTCTCTGCCTGCCGTTTCCGCCAGAAGCGTACTGAATGTCGAGAAGGAAGAAGAGGCCTAAGAACAAGTCTGGTCGGCGCGTTCCCGCCCGACGCGCCCAAGAACTAGCCCCGGCGCCCCCACAAGCTCAAGTCTTTCAATTTCGAGGGGACTTCTACCAAGGCCCCATTCCGCCCGCGGAAGAGTTAGAGCATTACGAACGGATCACTCCTGGGATTGCCATGAAGATTTTTGGCATGGCAGAGCAACAAGCAACCCACCGGCAAGGCATAGAATCGGTCGTTATCAACGGCAATGTTGGGGCCGAACGGGTCGGTCAAATAACTGGGACTTTAGTGTTTTTAGCGGGGCTTGGATTTGCGGGCTGGGTTGCCTATTTAGGCATGCCCTGGCTGTCATTAGGAACCTTCCTCACCGACCTTTTCTCATTTACGGGCCTGTTAATCTGGGGCGGGCGCAAGGGAAGAGCAGAGCTAGCGGGCAAGCGCGGAGACCAGCGGCCAGTCGGCTGACCATTTCAAACTGACCCACTACCCGGGTGGGGAGTGCAGGCTGCCGCTACTTGGGGGCGCTCTCGGAGCCCGTTTCCGGTCGAGTCGCGGCGAGCTCGTGGAGGAGCCAGCCGTCGGGGTCAACGGCGACCTCGGCGAGCCGGGCCGGGGTCTCGAAGACGAAGGCTGCCTCGCGTGCGGTCAGTTCGACCGTCTCCCGACGCTCGCTACCGGGCCAGCGGAGCGCGAGGTCGAGGAAGAGCCGGAAGGGTTCTCCCGGCTGCACCTGGCGGACGACGACGCGGGTCCGGCGGCCTCCGGCCGACGCGCTCTCCACCTCGAGCGCGGGGTGGCCAGCCCGGCCCACCCACTGGGCAAAGAACCACCCGAGCTCCTCGCCCGAGGCCTCCTCCATCACGCGCTCGAAGTCCGCCGTCCATGCGGTGCCGTCCCGCAGGGACGCGTAATAGTCCCGGATGCCCCCGAAGAAGGCTCTATCCCCGACGAAGTGGCGCAGCATGTGGAGCACCCACGCGCCCTTCTGGTAGTTGTTGGGGTTGAGAAGATGCGTGTAATCGCCCGATCCCGAGGCCGGTGCGTAGATCGGCTCTCCTGCCTGCGCTTCGTATTCGAACACCGGCCCCATCATCTCGCGCATCTGCCGCATCAGCTCGGCCTGACCTCTTCCACGCGCACCACCGTTGAATTCGAAGAACACCGCCGCGAAGTAGGTCGCGAATCCCTCCGAGAGCCACAGATGGTGCCAATCCTTCTCTGTCACCGCGTCGCCGAACCACTGGTGCACGGTCTCGTGGGCGACGAGCGAGGTGAGGCCGTCCTGCGCATCTCCGGCCTGGCCCGGGCTCGCAGCGAGCGCGTCGCCGATCGTGTCCTGGTCGTAGAAGATCGCGCTCGCATTCTCCATCCCCCCGAAGCGGGTCGAGGACTGCACGTGGGCGAGCTTCTCGTAGGGGTAGGGGCCGAAGAGGGAGTCGTAGAACCACAGGATCTCGGTCGAGCGGGCGAATGCGGCCGCCCCGGCCGCGGAGTCGGCGGGAAAGGTCCAGTGGGACACCTCGATCCCGTCGACTTCGCCCGCGGTGTCGATGGCGAAATCCGCCGCCCCGATCACCATACAGTAGGTCGGGATCTCGGAGCTCTCCGCCCAGCGGGTCCGCGTGCGGCCCTCCCCGAGGTCGGTCACCTCCTGCAGCGTACCGTTCGCGACGATTTCCATCCGGGACGGCGCCGTCACATCGAACGCGACCGTGGCCTTGTCGGAGGGATGGTCGACGGCGGGAAACCAGAGCCGCGCCCGCGTCGCCCAGTTGTCGGCGAAGATCACACGCCGCCGTGGCGGTTCTCGCTCACCACCAGCCCGTCCTCGGGCTCACCACGGTACCACACGGTCGCCTCGCGCCGCCCTTCCGCGGGGCTCGGCGGAAAACGGACGACGAGCTTCCCCTCGGCGTGGCGGAACGGGACGGTCGCGCCGTCGACATGGACGCTGTCGACCGTCATCGGTCCAAAATCGAGCGCCAGCGAATCGATCCCGGAGAGGACCGCCTCGTACAGGATGGTTGCTCGCGCGGTGATCGCCTGCCCCTTGGCCGGAAGGTCCAGCGCCAGATCGTAGTGTAAGACGTCGATCCCACTCGCCCGCAGGTAACCGTCGACGGCAGCGGAAGGAACGCCCACCTGTGGGAAGACCGTGGGGACCTGTCCGGCCGCCTCGTCAGGGGCCACCACCCCGCCCCCGAGGAGGAGGAGGAAAACCGGGACCGAAGCCCGGGTCAGTGGGCGAAGGTCGCCGGGATCGCGACGCGGCCTCCCTCGTTCGACCCGAGGGCGACGCCGACCTCGGGGACCTCCTCCCATCGCTGTCCGGGCCGAGCGGCGCCGAGGATGCCCCGGAGACCGGTTGCCGCCACAAGCCGGCCGGCCACGAAGAGCCGGAGAGCGCGCGACATGGGAGGACCTCCTTCGGACGATGGGATCGGAGTCCGCGAGAGAAACCGCGAACCCTTCGAACCCTAACGAGGCCTCGAAGAAAGCACAATCCCGGCAAGCTGATGCGCGAAGCGCGCGGCTAGTCGGAATAGTACTCCAGGCCCAGATGCGTGATCTGCTCCTCGCCCATCAGGTGACGGAGGGTGTTCTTGAGCTTCATGAGCTGGATGAAGAGGTCGTGCTCGGGGTAGAGCTCGGGCCCGTGCATGGGGCTCTTCCAGTAGAACGACAGCCACTCCTGGATGCCCGTCATGCCGGCCCGTTGGGCGAGGTCGAGGAACAGCACCAGGTCGAGCACGATCGGCGCGGCCAGGATCGAGTCCCGGCACAGGAAATTGATCTTGATCTGCATCGGGTAGCCCAACCACCCGAAGATGTCGATGTTATCCCAACCCTCCTTGTTGTCGCCCCGCGGCGGATAGTAGTTGATCCGCACCACGTGCGAGATGTCCCCGTACAGATCGGGGTACAACTCAGGCTGTAGAATGAAATCCAGGACACCGAGCTTCGACTCCTCCTTGGTCCTGAACGATTCGGGGTCGTCCAGGACCTCGCCGTCGCGATTGCCGAGGATGTTGGTCGAGTACCA
>JACCWY010000169.1 GCA_013697395.1 Chloroflexota bacterium
GGCCGGGACGACATGTTCCGCGACGTCTCGTTCGTCGTCCGGTCAGGCGAGATCCTGGGGTTCGCCGGGCTGGTGGGCGCTGGCCGTACCGAGGTCGCGCGCGTGCTGTTCGGTGTGGACCGTGCCGATGCCGGCAGCGTGCGGCTCGACGGCATGACCGTCGCCTTCAAGAACCCGGGGGCCGCGCTCGAGGCGGGCATCGCCTACCTGCCGGAGGACCGTCACCAGGACGGGCTTGTCCTCGACTTCCCGATCGACGCCAACGTGTCGCTGCCGATCCTCGAGCGTCTCTTTCCTCGGCTCGTCGTCCGGCGATCGGTCGAGCGCCGGCTGGCGGAGGAGCAGGCTCGCCGCCTGAGCATTCGGATGCAGAGCGTCGACCAGCTGGCCGCAGCGCTGTCGGGCGGAAACCAGCAGAAGGTCGTCCTCGCCAAGTGGCTCGCCGCTGAGCCGAGGGTGCTCATCCTGGACGAGCCGACGCGGGGCATCGACATCGGCGCCAAGGTCGAGGTGCACCGCATCATCTCTGAGCTCGCTGCGTCCGGTCTGGCAATCATCCTCATCTCCAGCGACCTGCCGGAGGTGCTCGCGATGTCCGATCGTCTGGTCGTCATGCACGAGGGAACCATCTCCGCCGAGCTGGCGCGCGGCGCATCCGAAGAGGACGTGATGTTTGCCGCCACCGGCCAGGCCCGCCTCGAGGTCGTCCGTGGCTGAGACATCCGCCGTGCCAGCGCCATCGTCGCTCGGACGGATCGGTGCGTCCCTAGGCCGTTATCGCGAGCTGAGCCTTTTCATCATCATGCTCGTGCTCGGGGCACTGGTGGCGCTTCAGGCGCCGCAGTTCATTTCGGTCTCGAACCTTTCCCAAGTCTCCACACTGGCCTCGATCATCGCCGTGGCGGCCGTCGGGCAGGCGCTGGTAATCATCACCCGCAACATCGATCTGTCGATCGAGTCGACCATCGGACTGGTTGCCTTCGTGGTCGCCGACCTGCTTGCGAAACACGTCGTCGACGTCCCGCTGGCAATGGCGACAGGCGTCGCGCTGGGGCTCCTGCTCGGAATGGGCAACGGCGTTCTCGTCGCGGTGTTCCGGATCCCTGCCATCGTCGCCACGCTCGGGACGTTGAGCATCTACCGTGGGCTGTCATTCCTGCTCGCCGGCGGACGACAGGTGACCCTCACCCAGCTGCCCGACGGGTACACCAGTGCCGCGCGCGCGGATCTCTTCGGCGTGCCGATCTTTCTCCTCGTCGCGATTGCCTTGATCGTGGTGGTCGGCGTTGCGCTGCGACGTTCGCGCTTCGGCCGCCAGCTGTACGCGGTGGGCAGCAATCCCGAAGCGGCGTCCATCCTCGGCATTCGCACCAACCTTGTCATCTTCGTCGCCTTCGCGCTGGCCGGTCTGTTCGCCGGCATCGCCGGGGTCATGTGGGGCATGTACTTCGGTACGATCAACGCGAGCGCCGCGACGGGATCGGTCCTCCAGATCGTCGCGGCCTGCGTGGTGGGTGGCGTCGCCATCTTCGGTGGCTCCGGGACGGTCGTCGGAGCCGGTCTCGGCGCCCTATTCCTGGGCTTCATCCAGAACGCGCTCATCATTCTTCGGTTGTCGCAGTTCTGGCTTGGCGCCATCTACGGCGTGGTGATCCTCGTCGCGGTGGCCGCCGATGCGGTCATCCTCCGGCGGCTCCGGCGCACGCAGAAACGACGTCCCAATGGCTGAGCTGCCCACCATCGGCGGTTCGATCGCCGAGCCCCCGCGCCCAGAGCTCGAGGCCGTCGACGCGCCCCCGCGCCGATCGGTGCTGGGCGGCCTCATTCGGTGGGAGCTGCTGCTCCTCGCGATCGTGGTTGCGCTGATCTGGATCGGTGCTGCCGTCTCGCCAGTCTTCCTGTCTCCCAACAACTTCGGGAACCTGGTGGCGGCGGTGATGGAGGTCGCGATCATGTCGCTGCCGATGGCGCTCGTCGTCATCATCGGCGAGATCGATCTCTCGGTCGAGTCGATGGCTGGATTGTCGGCCGCGCTCCTCGGATTCCTGTTCGATGCCGGTATCCCCCTCCCGGTGGCCATTGCAGCCTGCATCGGCGTCGGCGTTCTCGGCGGCCTCTTCAACGGCCTCCTCGTCACCCGCGCCGGCCTGCCTTCGCTGGTAGTGACCCTAGGTACGCTCGCGCTCTACCGCGGCATGGCGCTCATCATCCTGGGGCCGCGGGGCATCAGCGGGTTCCCGACCGAGTTCACCGCATTCGGGTTCGGACGCATCCCGGGCACCCCGATTCCTTGGCCGTTCCTCGTATACGTCGGACTGGCCGTGGCCCTTGGCTTCCTGCTTCACGCCACCCGCATCGGGCGGAAGCTGTTCGCCATCGGCAAGAACGTCGGCGCCGCCAAGTACTCCGGTATCGACGTCCAGCGCATCAAGCTCAGCCTCTTCGTCCTGTCGAGCACGGTGGCCGCCATCGCCGGCGTGCTGCTCGCAGCGCGCTTCGCGAGTGCGCGCGCCGATCTGGCCCAGGGAATGACCCTCACCGTGGTCACCATCGTCCTGCTCGGCGGCGTGAACATCTTCGGCGGGCGCGGAACCATCCTCGGCGTGGCCCTCGCCGCACTGGCTCTCGCGCTGCTCGGCAACGTCCTACGCCTGACAAACGTGTCGGCTGAAATTCAGAGCATTTCCGTCGGTGCGCTCCTGATCGTCTCTGTCCTCGTTCCTAACCTGGCCCGTTGGGTCGGGAGTCTCTTTGAGCGAGCTCGGCGTGGTCCGCCAGCACGCGCCGGTCCCGGTTGACGGGGGAGCAGCAGCGATTGACTACCAATCCAGGAGGAGTGAAAGTGATTCCACAGCGATTCGGACGGCTTGCCGTCCTCGGCACGACGATGGTGTTCGTGCTTGCCGCCTGCAGTGCCCCCGCAGGCGATTCGCCATCGGCGGACGATGCAACGACCGAGCCAAGTGCCGCGGCATCGGAGGCCGCGGGCGGCGACCTCAACGTCGTCTTCATCCCCAAGGCGGTGAACAACCCCTACTTCGACGCCGCAGCCGAGGGCGCACAGCGCGCTGCTGACGAGCTCGGGGGTCAGTTCACCCAGATCGGGCCGCAGAACGCGACCCCAGATGAGCAGATCCCATACATCCAGGACGCGACAACCCAGGGCTTCAGCGCCATCGTCGTGTCCGCCACCGGTGCCGACGAAGTCGCACCTGCGCTGCAGGCGGCGATGGATGCGGGCATTCCGGTCGTCGGCTACGACTCGAGCCCGGCGTCCGGGGCATACGACGTGTTCGTCAATCAGACTGACTTCAGCCTGATCGGCGGCGCGATGGCGGAGTGGGCCTGCAACCTGGCGCCTGACTGCACTGGCGAGATCGCCATTCTCTCGGCGACGGCGACGGCCACCAACCAGAACGCGTGGATCGCCGACATGGAGACCGCTCTCGAGGACGAGCAATTCGCCAACCTGGAGCTGGTCGACACGGTCTACGGCGACGATGACCCACAGACGAGCACTGAACAGGCCCAGGGCCTGCTGCAGAGCTATCCCGATCTCAAGGTAATTGTTGCGCCGACCACGGTCGGCATCCTGGCGGCAGCCCAGGTGGTGAGCGAGGAGGGGAGTGACGTCAAGGTCACCGGTCTCGGCCTGCCGAACGACATGCGGGAGTTCGTCGAGAGCGGCGTTATCCCCGAGTTCGGCCTATGGAGCGTTCCAGACCTCGGCTATCTCGCGTATCACGTTGCCGCCCTGCTCGTCAGCGGGGAGATCACGGGGGAGCCCGGTGAGACCTTCACGGTCGAGGGCCTGAACGATGGCGAGCCGTACGAGATCGGGGAGGATAGTGTCGTCATTCTCGGCCCTCCGTTCACGTTCGACGAGAGCAACATCGACGACTTCGACTTCTAGGTAGCATCCTTCCTCCACGCCGGGCCCGGCGGTCCGCCTCCGGGTCCGGCATTTCATCGAGGTATCGACGTGGAACGCATCGGCTTCCAGATGGCCCTTCGTCCGGGCGCAGAAGCGGAGTATCGACGGCGTCACGCCTCGGTCTGGCCGGAGATGCTCGCCGAGCTGCGAACCGCCGGCGCCGGAACATACTCGATCTTCTTGAGCAGCGACCAGTTGTTCGGCTATCTGGAGGTGGATGACTTCGACCGGTTTCGCCGTCACATGGCGGCGAGCGAAGTCAACAAGCGGTGGCAAGCTGAGATGGCTGACCTCATCGATCCGTTGACGGACCCTCACACCGGCTTCCACCGTCGGTTGGACGAGGTCTTTCACCTCGAATAATCTGACCCCCGCGATTGTCCTCGCACCGATGCGGTAGACGTCGCACGGAAGGAGCCCTGCCGATCATGCCGGCCAGCACCTCGGTGTTCCCGGTGTCGATGTACGGGTGATCGCCGAGGAAATAGCTCGCGCCGGCGCGAGCGAAGTACGCCAGCAGGATGCGGTTCCCGCGGCAGCAGCATTCAATCGACGCGGACCTTGCCGAGCCGGCTCACCTCCCGGCCTCACTTGCGTCCTGGACCCACAGCTTGGTGGTCCCATCGGCGCATGCTTCCGAACTGGCGCTGCAGGATCGTTGGGTCACCATAGGATTCGTAGACGGCCCAGGGCACGATCGTCGTTGCATCAGCCCAGCCCGCGCGCCCGAATCGGGCATCGCCTTCCAGGACCACGTCGGGCACGACGCTCGGGACGCCGAGCTCGTCATCCTGGTCGAGCTCGAGATCACGCAGCCAGCTCTGCCAGAACGAGTCCGACTGGGCCAGGGTCGATGCGGTCGCCGCGAACGCCTGGGCGTCGCCGGTCCACCCGAGCCGTTCGTCCCGCTGCGGGCAGTCGGTTGGGATGGAGACGAAGTTCGAACGCTGGGACCACACCACGTTCTCGTGGAGCCGATTCAACCGGTCGTCGGAGCAGGAGAAAGTCGACCGTCGTGGCAAGTTGCTGCTGATCGCGACGACATCAGCGCCTAGCAACCGGGCGTCAGTGGCGACCTCTGCGTGTCGGAAGCCATGGAACGTGAACGGCGGCTCCAGCACAACCTCGTCCTCGCCGGCAATGATGTACTCGTCGGTCGCTCGTGCCGAGCGGAGCGCGCGGGTGTGCAACTCGCCGTTCGTCTCGAGGACCTCGGCGTGGCGAACGGTCACGCGATCGCCGCGCCGGCCGCGGACTCTCAGCCGAAGGAATCCGGCCTGGTTCTGCCCGGTGTCGATCCGGATTCGACCATCGGGCAATCGCTCGTGATTCACCCCTCGCACGTCGATCGCCCGGACCGACGGCGCCATCCGTGGCTCGATCAGGCCGGGATCGATCTCGACCTCTGCTGCCGGCACCCACGTCGAGTCGTCGAAGCCGGGTCCATCCCAGCCGGGCCGGGCTTGGCGCAGATCGACGATCGAGCCGTCGTACACGTCGGCGGCGCGGACCTCGCCTGTCGACGCGCGCCATGATCCATCGGAGACGACGACCACGCGGTGCCCGCCCGGCAGGTCCGCCTCGAGCTGCAGGACGAGGCCCAGCTCACGCCCATACCGGCAGCGGTCCCTCCCCGGCGCCCAGCCGAGCAGCCCGTTCGCACCTCCACATAATCGTCGCCAACCCATCAGCTCGGCCCACGTTCAGAATCGGCGCTTGTGACGCGCGCGGCCGGTGTTAGCGTACGCAGCGAAGTTTCGGTACCTGCATATTTGAGGGTGACGTGCCAAGGGGCCCCTCGTGATCGCGACGATCGCGAGTAACCGCAAGCGCGACCCAAAGGACTCCAGATGAGTCTGCCTCTGAGATGAAGCTCTACGCCGGGACGACCGAGCAGTTTCGCGCCGATGCGCGGATGCACCGGATCGCGGAGAAGCTGCGCGCCGAGTACCGAACCCAGATCGGGCACCGGCCGGCGCCGTCCGAGGTGGCGAGCTGGCAGAACAGCCTCATGGCGGTCTCGATGCCGGTCCCCAGGCCAAGCTCAACGACCGTGGCATTCTCCTCGAGGACCAGCTGACGCATGTCCCTGACTGAGCCTTCGGGCGTCCGCATCTCATACACCGTCGAGGGTGCGGGGCCACCTCTCGTCCTGCTCCACGGACTCGGGACATCGTCGGAGCTGTGGCGCGTCGGCGGCTACACGGATGCCCTGCGGGACACCTACCAGCTGGTCCTGATCGATTCGCGCGGGCATGGCGACAGCGCGAAGCCGACCGAGATCAGCGACTACGACATGCCGAACCATGCCGCCGATGTCATGGCCGTGCTCGACAAGCTCGCCATCGACTCGGCGTTCTACCTCGGATTCTCGTTGGGAGGGGCGACCGCGCTCGTGATCGCCGGTCGCTATCCGGAGCGGACACGCGCGATCGTGACGATCGGCACGACGCCCTCGAGCGCCGAGTTTGCCGACGCGGCCCCGATTGATTCGGCGGGCCTCCTGGAGCAGGCTGCTCTCTTCGAAACCAACGGCATGGAGTGGCTCGCGGAGCTGCTCGACGCGGAAGGCCGTCCTCGGTGGGCAGCACTGATGCGGCAGTCATGACGCCCTCAGGCGCTCCAACTCCGATCACAGGCTGAACCGGCGTACGCTCGACCGCTGCTATCAGACGTCAGCGCCCGGGCGCTCATGATCTTGGGCGAGCACAAGGCTCCCGATCCGATGCCGCCCCTTCCAGCGTCGGCACGCGTGATAATCATTCCCGGAGCCGACCATGCCGGCGGGCTGGAAGCCACCGACGCTGTCGTCCCGGCCGTCCTGGCGTTTCTCAACGAGCATGGCTCGTCGCCGAGAAGACGGCGCCCGGACAACCGCGGAGGGCCAAGCCGGTGAAGCTCTACGCCGGGACGACCGAGCAGTCTCGGGCCGATGCGCGGATGCATCGGATCGCGGACAAGCTGCGCGCCGAGTACACGACCCAGATCGAGCACTGGCCGGCACCGTCCGAGGTGGCGAGCTCGGGCGATGCCTTCGAGCCGATCTCGTCATCGCGAACGCCCGGGCAGCGTCGGCACCATCGGTCGACTACTTCCCGTAGTGGAACTCGGTCGTGAGGAGGCCGGTCTTCGAGAACATGTAGTGGACCGGCGATCGCTTGGCGCCGTCCTCGACGACCGCGCGGTCCTGGGCCGAGAGATCGCCCTTGACTGTGACGTCGACCCGCACGGACTTCATCGTGTTGTCCCAGTCGGCAGGCTCCTTCGCGCCGGTGATGGGGCCCGGGTCGACGTCCACGTGGGCATTGGCCTCAAGGCCCTCCAGCGGTACCCCGCGGGCGGCGCAGGTGAGGGTGATCGCCTCGCTGACACAGGAGGCCAAGCCCAGCATGGCCGCCTCGATCGGCTCGATGCGATCGTCGGCGCCCACCACGCCGAGCGCGTCACCTACCTCCCTCCAGGACCCGATCTGGACCGAAAAGTCGCGCGTTGGCTTCTCCATCGCCTGGCCGCCCAGGGACCACGGGCCGACCTTCCCCAGGTTCCCGAGGCCGCGGCCCTCCCAGATGCTCCGTCCATCGATCCCCAGCGTGAAGTTCGACGGAGCCTCGCGGTACCCCTTGTTGAATGCCTCGATCTGCTGGGCGTCGATGCCCTTGACCGCCATAACTTGGACCGCCATGTCGTCCGCCTCCACCGCTCTGTGGGTCTCAGGTCACTCCGCCAAGCTGACGATCGTACCCGCGATACCGTCATAAGAATATGGTACGTTATGGATCATGTCAATCGAAAGGCCCACCAACACCAATGCCCAGCTGACGCCGACCTCGTACCTCGTGCTGGGCCTCCTCGCTCGCGAGGGTCCGTCCACGCCGTATGACCTCAAACGCCATGTGGCCGCGACGATCGGCCATTTCTGGTCCTTCCCGCACGCGCTGCTGTACAAGGAGCCGCCGCGCCTGGTGGAGCTAGGGCTGGTGACCGAAGAGCGAGAGCAGGATGGTCGGCGGCGGCGGCTCTTCTCGATCACCGACGCGGGGCGCCAGGCCCTGCGCGCGTGGCTCGGCCGCCCAGCCCGGCAACCTACCGAGCTGCGAGATCTGGGCTTGCTCCAGCTCTTCTTCGCCGACCTCGAGCCGACGACGGCGAGGCTCGCCATCGCCGGGGAGCAGCTAACCCTGCATCGGGCGCAGCTGGCCGGGTACGAGGCTGGGCAGCGGTTCGAGGACGGGCGCGACGGCCCAGGCGCCGTCAGTCGCAGTATCGAGCACTGGCGCGGGGTGACCCTCCGGATGGGTCTGCTCTATGAACGGGCAGCGGTCGAGTTCTGGGCAGGCGTGGCGACCCACGTGGGCATCGCTGACGCGGCGGCGGCCCGGGTTCGAGCCGAGGATGACGGCACCCGCATCGCATGAACGTCTACGATCTCTACGCCTGGGACGATTTCTGGCCGAGGCTGTCCGAACAGCACGCCGGATAGCCATGCTCGCAACCGACCCGCATCGCGAGGCCCGGCACGACCGAGAACTCTGGACGTCGAACAAACGGGCCGCGATGCAATCGGGCAATCAGGCGCCCGCGGCTCTCTCCCTCTCTCAGCCATCGCCCGCCCGATTCCGTTGACTTCCATCGTCGACCAGCGCACAGTCCGCCGGTGACCCGACCGAGCGAGGTCGCCAATTCCTTCGTCGCCGCCATCTCGCGTCACGATCCCGACGCAGTCGCCTTCTGCTTCGCCGAGGACTATGAGGACGAGGCGCCTGCGCGCCGCGGCGAGGTGGTGCGCGGCCGTGACGAGGTGCGCGACAACTTCGCCCGATTCTTCGTGTCGGTGCCAGATCTCAGCGCCACCGTCATCCGACTGGCAGAGCGGGAGAACGAGGTTTGGATCGAGTGGCGGCTGTCCGGGACGCGTGACGACGGGACGCTTATGGAGTTCGTCGGCGTCAACATCTTCGGCGTCGAGGACGAGACCTTCCGCTGGGGCCGGATCTACACCGAGCTGGCCCGGGATGCCGGCGGGATCGAGGCCCAGCTCAGGCGGATGACGGGCGGCGACCCGCCGACGGGCTAGGCCGGCGTGCGGGAACTTGGGTCGTGAGCGAGCCCGACCTCGAGCGGAAGGCTGGCCGCCGTGAGAACGGAAGCAAGATGCTTCACGCTGAGGTAGGCGGTCTTTCGGTCGCCTACGAGCGGACCGGTGACGGTCCGGCGTTGGTTCTGTTGCACGGGTTCACCCACGATTCGCGTGTGTGGAGGCCACAACTCGAAAGCCTCTCGGACCAGTTCACGGTGATCGCGTGGGACGCACCCGGCGCGGGTCAGTCGGCCGACCCTCCAGAGACGTTCGAGATCGGTGACTGGGCGGATTGCCTTGCAGGTCTACTGGATACCGCGGGGGTTGAATCGGCACACGTCTTAGGCCTCTCGTGGGGAGGGCTCCTCGCCCAGGAGTTCTGTCGCCGCCATGCCGCGCGGGTCCAGTCGCTTGTCCTGGCCGATACCTACGCCGGCTGGAAGGTTTCGCTCCCCGAACCGATCCCCGAGGAGCGCCTGGCGGCCTGCCTGCGAGATGCCTCGCTGCCAAACAGCCAATTCGTGCCGAAGTACCTACCGGGAATGTTTGGAGCAAACCCGACGCAAGAAACCCGAGACGAGTTGGCAGGCATCATGGCCGACTTCCACCCGATCGGCTTTCGGCTGATGGCTACGTCGTCGTATGCCGATACTCGCGATCTGCTTCCGAACATCCGGGTGCCCACGCTGCTGGTGTGGGGTGACGTGGACGCCCGCTCACCGCTGACCGTCGCGCACCAGCTTCACGACGCCATTCCCGGTGCACGGCTCGCGATTCTTCCCGGGGCCGGGCACGTCAGCAACCTTGAACAGCCGGCCCAGTTTGACGCGGAGGTCCGCGAGTTCTGCCTGTCTGTCTCGGTCGCGTGACCCAGTCGCGCATGCTTGCCCGCGGCGGCTCCGGCCACGGTCATTCACGTGACCTGCTAGGCAGGGCGAAGGCGTCAGCCGTTACTCCTCATGCGGATCGGTCAGCCGACTCGCACTCGGGTCGCCCGACGATGGGTATGGATGCGAGTACGGCCCCGACACCTGCCGGGGACGCCATTTCCATGGATAATGGTACCGGCGAAACGGTTGGGCTCACAGTCGGGAAGCACCCTTATCAGCAACCTTATCGAATCGCACCATGCGTCCCATAGCGGCTCACGGAGCGTACATCGCGTCAGGTTGGCACGATTGACGCGGGTTTCCTGCGCATCCGGTATGCGGTATCAATCTCGCCCCCTTCGGCCCGATCTGAACTCGGATCGGGCCGTTTCCTCGTCAGCTCAGCGGGCGACGCGGTCGGGCCGGGATGCGGCGGGATGACGAACGGTGCGATTTTTCGGCGCATTCCAGCAAACGGGTTTGGCGGCTGGTTCCCACCCGTCCTGCTGTGATTCACGAATAGGTTGTAGCGAAGATGAGAGCCTCCCCGTGCGGGGCCGGTGTTGGCATTGAGCTTTCATCGAACGCGAGGCACTCATGCCACATCGTCCGGCGAAGGTGCCCGTGCGCGGCCTGCGGCCACGGCCTGCCTCAACGCTCTGCGAGATCGCTTCCGGATGGTCATCTCGGTCGTTTGACGCCGTCCCGTCCAAGCAGCCCTTGCCGCGACTAACAAGCGGTGCGCCAAATGCGTCAATGCCTGCCGACTCGACGGGCCAGGCCGTTCTCAAGTGCCGGCATGTAGGAGTCTGTGTAGCGCCGCGCTCCGAGCTGACGCCTACTCCCACCGCGCTCGAGTCTCATGCGGCGGATAACCATGTCAACCATCGTGTTCGGATCCTTCACATCCTACGGGTATCGCGGTCGAGATGTCTTCACGCCGTACTATGAGCCCCGTGGTTACGGGCAGTCTAAGCTCACGTATGCAGAGCGGGAATCCGTCGTTGTAGGCTGAAAGGCGCGGTCGGCCCCAGGCGTCGGGCACGGCGCGGCAGCGGATTGGCACCCGGGCGGCCGGGCCGATCACATCACCCGAGCAGACGCCGAGAGAGAGGTACTCCATGGAGCAAGTCACCGAACGCAAGATCTTGATCCGACAGGTCACCCAAGTGCAGGCGTCCTGGACGGAGACCGAGCGCGGTGCGCCCGGCGCGTTCACGCTTCAACTCATCCTCGACAACGGCGCCGACGAATACGTGTTGCGCCCAACTGCCGAGGACGCTGACGTGCTCCTCCAGCTCGTCAAGGGCAGCGAGAAGGCCGTCTTCGACCTGGAGCGGAAGGTCCTCATCTTCGGCAACATCGCCGTCGACTGAGCCTGACCCAAGCACGCAGACCTACGCCACGACAGAGTCGGTGGTGTCCCGGCGAAGCGATCCCTCGCCGCTGCGCTACAACTAGACGCCGGCGCGAAATCATGCCGGTCGACTTCCTAGCGGCCGAGCAATCCACCTGAACCAGCTCAGTCGGTGTAATAGACCCCGTCCAGGGCGCCCCACGCGGCGGCGCTGAAGATCGCGCAGGCCGTCTTCGCCCGTGCGAACTCGCCGTCGGAGAGACCATCGAGCAGATCGGCCAGCATCGCCGGCTCATCGGTCTCGACCGCATGCTCGACGAAGTAGCGCTGCGCATCGGCGTCGACCGTGCCGGCGTAATGCTCGCGCAGGCCGGCCAGCTTGCTCGACGCGGTGGCCGGCTGCTGGACCTCGAAGCTGTAGAGCGCGCCAAGCGACTCCGGGACCGATGCGAACGCGTGGCGGCCCACCGCGAGCAGCGTGGCGCTCTGCGGGCGCGACATCTCGCCGCCTGCACCGAGCGCGGCGCGGAATCGCGACCACAGCTCGTCGTGCTGGCGCTCCTCGGCCGCGTACTGGGGGTATCCGATACGTTCCCATCCCTGGTCGACGACCGAGATGAACGGCGCCCACTCGTCGGCGTACTCGGCCAGGCGCGCGACCGGCAACGTTCCGGCGCGCCACTCTGTGTAGAACGGATGATCGTTGAGATCGAACTGGCGAACGATGTCGTCCAGCTCGTCGATGCGGCTGCTCATCTGGGATCAGTGCCTCCGGTGTCGATCGCCCGCCCCACGGGCGAAGCTGCGCCTAGCGTACCCGGAGAGCTCGAGCGATGGGAGTCGGTTACCGCGCGGTCCGAGGCTCGCTGATGAGTCGAGATCGAGGGCTCGCCGCTGGGACGGTCCGTGGGACGATCGTGTGGCGCCGCCTACGATGACAGACTGATAAGGCGCCGAACCTTTCAGTATCAGCGGACCACCCGCCGAAGCGGCACCGGGGTCAGCTTTCGTCAACGACCGAGTCGGCCCCGGTGTCCCGTCGAAGCGTGAGCCAGCGGCGGCAGCCGGCCTGGTGGAACCAGCGCTCGCTCGTGATGCCGTGCAGATTGTCGTACATCCACGCATAGTCGACATCCCGCTCGGCAGGATCGGTGATGCGTTCGGGGACACCCCGGAGCTCGCCGCCGAAGCCGTACTCCTCGACGGGGCGGCGCCCGCAGGTGGGGCATGTGATCCACAGCATCAGCGCGTTCCCGTCGAGCCTTGGTCCGCCATGGCGTGGTCCGTCGCGAATCGGCCCAGGCCGAAGGGGTCGAGGAGCGCGGGCGTGCGTCCGGTGGCGATGAGCTCCGCCATCTGCTCACCGCCGGCGGGGATCGCCTTGAACCCCCAGGTGCCCCAGCCGGTGGTGACCAGGAATCCGTCCACGCCGGTTTCGCCCATGATCGGCGAGAAATCAGCGGAGATATCGCAGATCCCGGCCCACTGGCGCAGGATGCGCAGGTCGCGCAGGAACGGCAGCAGGTGCGTGGCCTTGGCGGCGCAGCTCTGGAGAAAGCTGAACGAGGACTGCAGCGAGTAGCTCGGCTGACGCTCGTACTCGGCCCCGATGACGATCTCGCCGCGGGCGGTCTGCGACACGTAGCAGAGCAGCTCCGTGTCGCTCAGGATCGGGGCAAAGGCCTGCGCGTACTCATTCGTGACGAACGCATGGAGGGGATGGGTGCGGATTGGCAACCTGACGTCGGCGTATGCCGCGATCGTCGACACGTCGCCCCCCACCGCGCTCAGCACGACGCCTGCGGAGATGGGCCCTGCTGACGTCTCGACCCCAGTCACTCGAGCTCCATCCCGCAACAGTCCAGTGACCTCCGTGTTCTGGAGCACGTGGACGCCGTGGCGCATCGCCCCCTGCGCGTAGGCCCACACGACTCGGTCGTGGCGAGCCGTTGCTGCGCCGGGATGGTACGAGGCGCCCAGCACCGGGTATCGACCGCCGCCCGAGAGATCCAGCTGTGGGCACAGCTCGCTGGCCTCCTGCGGCGTGATCATGACCGTCTCCACGCCACAGGCGATGTTCAACAGACAGCGAGCCCGCTCGGCCCGCATAGCCGGTTCCGTATGGGCAAGCCAGACAAGGCCCTTCGTACTGTGCATGAACCAGCAGCCCAGCTCGGCCTCGAGGGTCCGGTAGAGGTCGAGACTGTGTTGGTAGAAGCGCACCGCTTCGGGAATCCCGTAGTTGGCACGGATGATCGTGGTGTTGCGTCCCGAGTTGCCCGAGCCGATGTACCTGGCCTCCAGCACCGCCACGTTCGCGATGCCGTGACGGGCCGCCAGGTAGTAGGCGGTGGCGAGACCATGGCCGCCGCCCCCGATGATCACTACGTCGTACGAGCGCTTCAACTCGTGCCACTGCAGCGTGAGCAGCCGTTCGACGAATTCGTTCATCTCAGCCGTTCAGTAAGTTCGTGTGCGTAGGGGACGGGGCAGAGCAGCAGCGCGCGGTCTCCGGTGAGCCAGAGCTTGCAGGGAACGCCTGCGATGAACCCCTGGCCGAGCGCAGGCCGAGCGTTGGGCAGCGGCCACTCGATGTGCGGGATGACTCGCTCGCCCAACTCGTCCGGCGTTAGCCACGCGCCCACGAATCCGGTTTCCTCTTCCGCGATCGCATGCTCGTCGCTGATATCGATGCCCGTGGCGCCGATGACGAACGCGTCGTCCGGGGCGAACCGGAGCACCACGGTCGGCTCTCTCCAAGGGGCGGCGTCGAGCGCCTCGGGCGAGGCCACGACGCGCAGGCCCCGCAGGGCCTCAAGCGCGGGCACGGATACCCTCCGGGTCGTAGAACGGCGGCCGGACGACCGACGCCGATCGGCCGTCCACCTCGACGCGGTCGGGGAACGGCGCGCGCTTCAACCAGCCGAGCATCACGGCGTGGCCGAGGACCGGCGAGGTGAAGCTCGAGGCGACATGCCCGACGATCTCGCCCTCGGACCAGATCGGGCTGCCCTCGGTCGGCGCGTTGCCGGGCATCGTCAGCCCCACCAGGCGGCGGTCATCGGCGAGCGGTGCCGTGCGGGCCAGAGCGCTGCGACCGACGAAGTCGGATTTCTCCATCTTCACCGCCCACTCCATCCCGAGCCGACGGGGTGTCGAGTCGAGCTCGGAGTCCATGCCCACGATCACGTTGCCCTTCTCGAGGCGCAGTCCCTGCAGCGCCTGGAGGCCGTGGGGCAGGATGCCGAGATCCCGCCCGTGCGACAGCAAGGCCCGCCACAGCTCGACCGAGCGGTCGACGGAGTGGTGCAGCTCGAAGGACATCTCACCGGTGAAGCTCAGCCGCATCACATGGCACGGCACCCCGGCGACCTCGGCGTGGACGTGTTGTAGAAATCGCGGCTGCGCGGCGAGCCCGACCCGCTCCAGCAGCTGGCCCGCCAGCGGACCGGTGACGTTGATCGCGGCGAGCGACATCGTCCGGTCCATCACATGGACGCGGAGGTCCCACGTCTCGACCCAGTCGCGGACCCACATCTCGGCGTTCTCCGCGCCCGCAGAGGTGAAGGTGAGCACGAAGTGCGACTCCGCCTCCCGGCAGATCATGCCGTCGTCGATGAGGTGCCCCCGCTCGTTGAGCAGCAGGGCATAGCGGGAACGGCCGATCCGGATGTCCGCGATGCGCGTCGGGTAGAGCCGCTCCAGGAGTTCGACGACATCAGGCCCGGAGACCACGAGCTTCCCGAGCGTGCTCACATCACCGAGCGAGACGGCCTCACGCACCGCCCAGTACTCGGCGACATGGTCGCCGTAGTGCCACGGACGCCACCAGCCCCCGAAGCGATCCATCCGCGCACCCAGGGCGATATGCTCGTCGTGGAGCGGGGTACGGCGGAACGCATCGATGTGCACGCCGGCGGCGGCTTCGGCAAGCGTGATCTGGCGCGATGCGGGGCGCGCGGTGAACGGGTCCGGGATCCCGCCCGCTCGCTGGGCGATGAAGGCTCGGACGTATGGCAGGCAGACACTCCCCTGACAGGTCCCGGTCCCGATGAGGCTGGCGCGCTTGACAAGCTCGAGCGCGCGGAAGCCGCGACCCCAGACACTCTCGAGATCGTCGACGCTCACGTTCGAGCACGGACAGACCGTGCCCGCGGTCGGGGACGGTGGCAGCGGGAACACCTCGGCGGCCGGTCCGACGACCGTGATCGGGAGATCCCTGGCCATGCGCGAGAGGACATCGCGCGCTGCGAGCCCGAGCCCGAGGACGACCGTGTCGCACGCCGTGGTGCGCTCGCGGCCGCTCCCGTCATCGTCCACCGTGACGACCCCCGATACCGTGCCATCGCCTTCGATGCGGAGCAGCCTGCCCGGCACCGACGTGCACGCCATGCCGCTCGGCGCTGAGCCGATGGCGACGGCGAAGCCCAGATCCACGCCAGCCGCGTGCAGCTGCTGGGCGGCACGAGCCGTGACCAGGCCGACCAGCGAGTTCCCCGGGCAGACCGGATGCAGCTCGGCCGCCCCGGTCGCCACGACCACCTCGTGGGCGTGGATGTGGAGCATGCCGTCGGGGGTACGGACGATGACCGTCGGCCCGGCGTAGATCCCGACCGCTTCCATCCCGTGACGGGCGTCGAGGACGGTGACGCTTCGCCCCTGTCGCCGAGCGTTCGCCGCTGCCGCGGTCCCGCTCTTGCCGGCACCGATCACCACGACGTCGGCCTCGCTGCGCTGGACTGGGATGAGTCGAGCCGGCGGCGGGTTCGTCAGGTCGATCTGCATTGCGGCTCGAAGGGGTGGCGCGCCGGCCGCTGGATGCCGCTGGATCACGAGCCCCGGGCGGGCGGGTGTCTGGCACGTCCGCACGTACGCGACGCTGTCGACCTCGGCCACGCAGTTGCCACAGTCGCCGGCCAGGCAGACCGTCCCTCCGTGATGGGGATGCTCGCCGGCGCGAATCACCGCCACGGCGACCGAATCGCCCGCTTCGTACGGAATCGGGCGACCGTCGACGATGATGCGGCCCGCCCCGGTCACTGACGCATCCGCCGACCCTCGGGATCGAAAACCGGCGTCAGCTGCAGACGAGCAGGGCGTCGCCGGCCGATGATCTCGATCTCGAAGTGGCCGTTCGAAGCGGGTGCGGTCAGGTGGGTCGGGACGTATCCGAGCGCCAGGGACACGTTGCTGTAGTGGGCATAGCCCCCGGACGTGACCCAGCCGACCACCTTGCCGTCGTGCCAGATGGGCTCGTCGCCGATGGCGTCCGCGGGGTCATCGGGGTCAGGGTCGACGACCAGGGTGGCGAGCCGCCGGCCGGGACCCGCCGCCAGCTCCGCTTCGTGGGCCGCCCGACCGATGAACTCGTGGTCGAGCTTGATGTAGCTCGTCAGGCCCGCTTCGAGCGGCGTGTAGATGGGCCGGTAATCACGGAACCACGTGCCGAAGCTCTTCTCGAGCCGCAGAGACATCAGCGCCCGGAACCCGAACAGGCGGATCTCGGACTCGGCACCAGCGTCCATCAACCGATCGAAAAGGGCTCTCTGGTGTTCGGGCGCGACCCACAGCTCATAGCCGAGCTCGCCCGAATAGCTGAGCCGACCGACGCGAGCGGGGATCATGCCAACATCCATGGGCCGGAAGTCCATGAACCTGAACGAGGTCGTCGCGAGGTCGGTGTTGGTGACCCGCTGCAGCACGTCGCGCGCGCGAGGTCCGGCCAGGGACAGACCCACCAGGCTAAGACCGAGCACGCGGAACGTGACGCTGCCGTCGCTCGGCAGATGATCGACGAACCAGCGCCGGTGATGGGACTCGGCAGCGTGAGAGCCGAACAGGAAGAATTCGTGCTCGCCGGCACGGGCGACCGTGAACTCGCCGAGGATCCTGCCCTGTGGGTTGAGCATCGCCGTCAGCACGATCCGACCAACCGCCGGCAGCCGATTCGTGAGCAGGCTCGAGAGCCAGGTGACTGCGCCGGATCCCGTGACGTGATACTTCCCGAAGTTCGCGGTCTCGATGAGCCCGACACGCTCGCGAACGGCGGTGCATTCCGCCGCAACCTGGTCCCACGCATTCGAACGGCGAAACGTGACGTCCTCCACCGGTGCCAGCCCCGGCTCTTGAAACCAGAGCGCATGCTCGAGGCCGTAGGCGGCTCCCCACACGGCATTCGCCTGGCTGAGGCGGTCATGGATCGGTGTCGTGTGCAGTGGCCGCCCGGCAGGCAGCTCCTCGTTCGGAAAGGTGATCCGGAACCGGCGCGCGTAGTTCTCCCGGACCTTGGCGTTGGTATACCCGATCGTCGCATAGTCGCCGAAGCGGGCGACGTCCATTCCCCAGATATCCATGCCGGGGTCACCCTCCGTCATCCACGTCGCGAGCGCCAGCCCGACGCCGCCTCCCTGGGAGAGCCCCGCCATCACTCCGCAGGCGACCCAGTAGTTGCGCAGGCCCGGGACGGGACCGACGAGGGGGTTGCCGTCGGGCGCGAAGGTGAATGGCCCATTGATGACTCGCTTGATGCCGACCGTGGCCATGGCAGGGTAGTGGCGGAAGGCGACCTCCAGCTCAGGCGTGATGCGGTCGAGATCGGGCTTGAGCAGCTGCGCTCCGAAGTCCCAGGGCGTCTCCTGCGGCGACCAGGGAACGCAGGCCTGCTCGTAGGTGCCGAGCAGCATGCCGCCGCCCTCTTGGCGGATGTAGATCTCGCAGCCGAAGTCCATCGCCATCGCCATCTCTTTCCCGGTCGCCGCCATGCCCGCCGCAACCTCGGGCATGTCTTCAGTAATGAGGAACATGTGCTCCATCGCCAGCACGGGCAGCTCGATGCCCACCATGCGGCCCACCTCTCGCGCCCACAGTCCGGCGGCGTTCACGACGTGCTCGGCGTGGATCGTGGTGCCGACGTCCGTCTCGACGTCCCAGGTCCCGTCGGGTCGCTGGCTCAGACCGGTGACGGCCGTGTTGCGGTGCACCTCCGCGCCGGCCATGCGCGCGCAGCTCGCATACGCGCGGGTGACGCCCGACGGGTCGACGTGCCCCTCGACCGGGTCGTACAGCGCGCCCACGAAGCAGCGCGGGTCGAGCAGTGGAAAGAGGGCCTGGGCCTCCGCCGGCGTGACGAGCTCGAGGTCCATGCCGAGGTAACGACCGCGTGCCTGCGTCAGGCGCAGGAAGTCCATCCGCACCTCGGTGTCGGCCAGCATCAAGCCACCGGGCAGGTGGATGCCGCAGTCCTGCCCCGAAATCCGTTCGATCTCAGCGTAGAGCTGGACCGTGTACTGCTGGAGCTTGGACACGTTGGGATCGCCGTTCAGGGTGTGCATCCCCCCGGCCGAATGCCATGTCGAACCAGAGGTCAGCTCCCTGCGCTCGAGGAGCATCACGTCGGTCCAGCCGGCTTTGGTCAGGTGATAGAGCACGGCACAGCCGACGACGCCTCCGCCGATGACGACGACGTGGGAGGATGACTTCAACGGGGATCCTTTCGAGGCTGGTCGATCTGGTGGGTTGCCGCGAGCCCTAGAAGTCGGTCGCCACGCCGCCCTCCGCCTTGCGACGGGCCGCGAACGCCGCGAGCTCTTCGTGGACGGCCGCGTCCATGGCCGGCGGCTCATAGGCCGCGAGAAGCTCTTTGCCGATGCGGTGCGCCTTGCCCGCTGCCTCGGGGCTCCCCGCTTCCTGCCACGTCTCGTAGTTTCGCCAATCCGAGATCATCGGCTTGTGGAAGGCGGTCCGAAACCGCTCTTGCGTATGAGCAGCCCCGAAGAAGTGCCCGCCAGGCCCGACCTCGCGGATGGCATCGAGCCCGAGGGTGTCCTCGTCCACCACGATCGGGTCCAGGAAGGCGGCGACCATCTGCAGCAGCTCGGCATCCAGGATCATCTTCTCGAACCCGGCATGCAGGCCGCCCTCCATCCACCCCGCGCCATGCATCAGCAGGTTGACCCCGCCCATGACGGCACCCCATAGGGAGAAGACTGACTCATAGGCCGCCTGGGCGTCGAGGGCGTTCGCGGCACTCACGTTCGATGAGCGGTACGGGAGCCCGTAGCGACGCGCCAGTTGCCCACCGACCATCGCGGTGCGCATGTACTCCGGGGTCCCGAACGCGGGTGCGCCTGACTGCATGTCGACGTTGGAGGTAAATCCGCCATAGATGACCGGCGCACCGGGCCGAACGACCTGGGTCATCACCACGCCCGCAAGCGCCTCCGCGTTCTGCTGTGCCAGCGCGCCGGCGAGCGTCACCGGCGCCATGGCTCCGGCAAGAGTGAAGGGGGTCATCACCACCACCTGGTTGCGTGCCGAATACTCGATCATGCCATGCAGCATCGGGGCGTCGAGCCGAAGCGGCGAGCTCGAGTTGATGACCGTGAAGATCGACGGCTCGCGGTCGAGGGTCGCGTCGTCGATGCCGCGTGCGATCCGGACCAT
>JACCWY010000460.1 GCA_013697395.1 Chloroflexota bacterium
CCCGCGCCGCCGACGGCGGGTTCCGCCCGGTTCGAGCGTAGGCCCGTGCAACGTCGCCATATTCAGGCCACAGCCGCACTATGGCGTTCAGGCTTCGCAAACTTGCCTCAGCGGGGTCACGCTGAGCGTGGCCCCGCCTCGAGGGTGTCGGTTTCCACGCCGCGTTCTTGCGTAGTGCAGGCCTCAGCTGAATCTGGCAACAACACGGCCCCTCGCGCCGGGTAGCGACGCTCGGCCGCGTCGGCGGATCCCGGCGACGTGCAGCCCCCTTGCCATGGATTCCGTAGACGGCCGGCGTAGAATCGGCGCGTTATCGGTAGCGTGTCCGCTGCCAAACCCTTCCAGCCTTCATCGATTGAGGTCTTGATCGAGCCATGACCCTCACCGCACCGCGCCAGCAGATGTTCATCGACGGCGACTGGGCCGATGCGGCCACCGGCGAGACCGCGCGCGTCATCAACCCAGCCACCGAGGAGGAGATCGCGCAGGTCCCCAAGGGCGACGCCGGCGACGTCGACCGCGCAGTCGCCGCGGCGCGGGCTGCCTTCGAGACCTGGTCCCAGACGACTCCCGCGGAGCGGTCCAAGGCCCTGTACGCCTTCGCCGATGCGATCGAGCACGACACCGAGACCCTCTCCGCCCTCGAGCAGGCCAACGTGGGCAAGCCGAAGGGGACGGCCGACTTCGACGTCGAGTTCACGGTCGACAACGTTCGCTTCTTTGCCGGCGCCGCGCGCGTGGTGGAGGGCAAGGCGGCAGGCGAGTACGTGAGTACTCACACCAGCATGATCCGCCGCGAGGCGGCGGGGGTGGTGGGCCAGGTCGCACCCTGGAACTACCCGCTCATGATGGCGATCTGGAAGCTCTGCCCGGCGCTGGCCGCAGGCTGCACCGTCGTACTCAAGCCCGCCTCGATGACGCCGCTCTCCGCCATCCGGCTGGCGGAGCTGGCGGCCGACCTCTTCCCGAAGGGCGTTTTCAACGTGGTGACCGGCCCGGGTGACGTCGTCGGGCATCGGCTCATCACCCATCCAGACGTCGACATGGTGAGCCTGACCGGCGACACGGCGACGGGCAAGCGGATCGCGGCGGCCGCGGCCCAGACGGTGAAGCGGGTCCATCTCGAGCTTGGTGGCAAGGCGCCGGTGCTCGTGTACGACGACGCCGACATGGACGCCCTGGCCGAGACGATCAAGGTTGCCGCCTACTTCAACTCTGGCCAGGACTGCACTGCCGCGACGCGGCTCATCGTCATGGGCGACGGCTACGACCGCGCGCTCTCGGCCCTCGTGCCGGCGGTCGAGTCGATCAAGGTCGGCGATCCGGCCTCCGATCCCGAGCTCGACATGGGACCGATGGTCAGCAGGGCCCAGCAGGAGCGGGTGGCCGGCTTCGTCGAGCGGGCGCGGGGATCCGGTGCCGAGGTCGCCGCCGGTGGCGAGACGTTCGGCGACCGCGGCTTCTTCTACCGGCCATCGATCGTGACCGGGGTCGCCCAGGACGCCGAGATCGTCCAGAACGAGGTCTTCGGCCCCGTCGTCACCGTCCAGCGCTTCGACGACGAGGCCGACGGGATTCGCTGGGCCAACGGCGTGCCCTATGGCCTGGCCGCATCGGTCTGGACAAAGGACGTCAAGCGCGCATTGCGCGCCGCCAAGGCGCTCCGCTACGGCACGGTCTGGATCAACGACCACCTGACGATCGCGTCGGAGATGCCGCACGGCGGCTTCGGCCAGTCCGGGTACGGCAAGGACATGAGCAGCTACAGCATCGAGGACTACACGATCATCAAGCACGTCATGGCGAAGATCGTCGACTGACACTGACGCTCCGATGGGAACCGCCAGGCACACGATTCACATTCGGCGACCTGTCGAGGATGTCTTCGCGGTGCTCACCAACGTCGAGCTCACCGGACGCTGGTACCCCGCACGCGTCGAAGAGTGGTGGACGTCGGCTCCGCCGCACGGCGTCGGCTCCACGCGCCGGGCTCGGGTCCGGGTCCTCGGCCGGTCGATGGAGAACGATGCCGTGGTCACGGCACATGATCCGCCGCGCCTCGCGGCGATGAAGGGCACCTCACGGAGCGCGCCCTTCGAGGTGACGCTCGCCTTCCAGCCTGATGGTGACGGGACGCGTGTCGAAGTCGAATCGGCGTTCCATCTGGAGGGAATCATGAAGGTGGTTGGGCCGATCTTCGTGCGCGGCTACGAGCGAGGCTGGGCGCGCGGCCTCGCCAACCTGAAGCGGATGATGGAGTCCGGGGAGCTCTGACCCCACGGTCGGTTCACTCGCTCTGCCAGCGTCGAGTCGCGACCGGGTCCGATGCCAACGAGGTTGGCCCAGCGACGAACGAACTGAGCTGATCGCGGCCGTGAGGCGCGGAACGTCCTTTTCGGCGATTGTTCGGCTATCCGCGTTGGCCAAACAACGATCGAGCACCGCCTCGCTGGTCACAGGGCCAATGAGGTTGGCGCAGAGCCGAGCGTGTGACGCTCAGGAAGATCGTCGGCTGCCTACCCCTCGATCACGACGGCTTCGTTCGGCCGCAGCTCGACGGTCGACCCCGCCTCACGGCCGCCGACACGGTCGCGGTGTGTGCCGATCAGCACGCTGCCCGTGCCGACGCCGGGCACCGATCGCCCCTCGCCGGTGAGATTGAGGGCCACGGTGACCTGGCCGTCGACCGACGCACGGCGGAAGGCGACGGTGCCGTCGGGGGTCTGGCCGAAGGGCTCGAAGTCGCCCGCCCGCAGGACGGCGTGCTCGCGACGGAGCTCGATGAGGCGTCGCGTGAGCGTGAGGATGGAGTCGGGATCCTCGGCCTGCCCGGCCACGTTGACCACGTCGGCGTCGATTGCGACCGGCAGCCAGGGCTCTGCGTCCGCGGAGGTGAACCCCGCGTTCGGCGACGAGTCCCACTGCATCGGGGAGCGCTGCGGATCGCGCCCGCGCCCGGCCTCGCGACGCTCGAGGGGATCGCGCGCGTCGCGAGTCGCGACCGGCACGTCGACCATGCCGATCTCGTCCCCGTAGTAGATGGTCGGCGTGCCGCGGAGCGTCAGCAGCAGCAGCATTCCGGCCTTCGCCTGACCCCGGCCGGCTCGCCCGGGAGATGCGAAGCGGGGCTGGTCGTGGTTGCCGAGCACCCAGCTGGCCCACGCGCCGGGCGGCAGCACGCCCTGGACACCTTCGACGGCCGCGCGGACGGCGTCCGCGGTCCAGGGGGAGTAGGTGAGGTGGAAGTTGAACGGGACGTGGATCTCGTCCTGGCGCTCGCCGTAGTAGCGGGCCCAGGTGTCGTAGTCGGGATGATGGAGCTCGCCGATGCTGACGCGGTCGCCGGGATATGCGTCGAGCATGCGGCGGAAGTCGCGGTAGAGCTCATGGATGTCCGGATGGGCATGGTCGTTGAGGTGAAGCTGCTTCGCCCATGCGCCGAGCCGATGCAGCTCGTCCGGAGAGGGATTCGGCGGGTTGTCGCGCAGCTCGGGATCCTTCATCATCATCGGCGCAACGTCGATTCGGAAGCCGTCGGCCCCGCGATCCAGCCAGAAGCGGGCGACGTCGAACATCGCCGCGCGCGTCTCCGGATTGCGCCAGTCGAGGTCCGGCTGCTCCTTCAGAAAGGTGTGGAGGTAGTACTGCTGCGTGGCGGCATCCCACTCCCACGCAGGGCCGGCAAACATGCTCACCCAGTTGTTCGGCGGCGAGCCCTCGGGCTTCGCATCGCGCCAGACGTACCAGGCCCGTTTCGGGTTGTGCTGCGAGGAGCGGGACTCGATGAACCACGGGTGCCGATCGCTGGTGTGATTCGGCACGTAATCGACTACCACGCGGATCCGGCGGTCATGCGCGGCAGCCAGCAGGGTGTCGAAGTCCGCGAGGGATCCGAAGATGGGGTCGACGTCCGTGTAATCGGAGACGTCATACCCGAAGTCAGCCATCGGCGAGGGGTAGAACGGCGAGATCCAGATGGCGTCGACCCCCAGTCGGCGAACATCAGCCGGCTTCCGCCGATACCCCACAGCGGCAAGGCGGCCCAGCCGACGAGATGCAGCGTGATCCCGACGAACGGCACCCAACGGGGCACGAAGGCGCTGCCCACAACGATGAGCCACGCGGGAACAGCTAGTAGCGCCTCGTGCTGGTTGGCATGCGGAATCAGCAGCGGTGTCGCCGCCATGACGGCCGCCATGCTCAACAAGGGACTTGCTATCCTCGTTCGTATCCAGAGCCACGTGGTGAGTATCAGCGTGATCGCGGTGCCGAGCGCCGCCGCCACGAGGCCCGCGGTCCCGCCGATCCACGACCCTAGCGCCCGCCAGTTGACCATCTCCTCGACGTGGATGCCCGCCGCGTCAGGGTCGTTGAACTGTCCGAGTACATACCGCGGATATTCGATCCACGTCCCGATGCCTACGAACGGAATCGTCAGCCCCACGATGACGGCGACAGTTCCAATCGCGATGAGTGAGACTCGCGGCCGATGGACGAAGAGTGCAAAGCCATAGAGCGGTGTGAGCGTTGGCTTCAGCGTGGCAATTCCCAAAAGGACGCCAGATGCGCCAGGTCTGGCTGTCACCAATGCGGCCGATGCACCAATGACGCCCGCCACGAGTAGCGAGACCTGCCCGCGGAGCGCGGCGGCGATAACAGGCCAGGCGCTTAGCGCCAGCGCGAGCAGAGCCAGTCGACCGTGCGGGCCATCCCCTGTCACCTGCCACATCTCCCACGCGAAGGCCCCAATGCCGATTCCGGTCCATACCGTGAACGCCATCCATTGCGGCAGCGAGGCAAGCGGAGCGTTGAGCACGGCCAGCGATGGTGGATTGTTGAACGGAAGCCCACGCGTCAGGTGAACGGCGTCCCCCACGATCACTCGCTCGGCGTCGAGCTGCAACGCCGGATCGTAGAGATGCGACCCGTCGCCGTCCGCAACGATCCTGCCCGCGGCCTGATACGCCAGCTGATCCGTTCGCTGCACCGCACTCACAACGCTCAAGACTCCGGCGACGACCGTGGCTGCTACGACTAGGGACAGCCCCGCGTAGCCCGCCAGCGCCAACCGCCGGAGGCGCGGCGCTGGTACCTTCGGTGAGGGGGTGAGCTGCCTAGGCGCTGCTACCGTACGGACCAATGTCCGAGCCCTCCGCGCGCCGTCCGCTTATCAGTCGCCGCTTCGGGGCGCGGATCCTGACGGCATCGGCTGTTGCGGCCATCGTCGCTGTCTGGGTCCTTCTCAATCTGAGGGGAATCTACTTCCGAGATGCAATGGCC
>JACCWY010000219.1 GCA_013697395.1 Chloroflexota bacterium
CGGGAGGGACGCCGAGCTCGACGAGGGAGACGAGGCGCCAGTGTGCCCCGGTCCACTTCCCGTAGGCGCCGACCCCGAAGCCCCCGTCGGGCTGCTGGCCGTCGAGCAGGGTGCGGACGATGGAGCCGTTCAGCGCATCGGCGCCGTCATCGGGCGCCGTCTCTCCGAGCAGGTCGCGCCGCACCAGGCGGCGGATGGCCGGCTCCTTCGATGCGAGGAGCCAGTCGATGGCCGCTCGTTCCTCCGCCTCGAACCTTGAGCGCGAGGCATCAGCCATCAGCTCGGCGAGGCCGTCTCAGGCCGACTTCTTGTCGAGACGCTGGAGGAGGGCATGAGCCGCAAGCTCGATCTCCTTGTGGCGCCACTCGGCCGCTCGATACTGGCAGGCGATGATGCCCGTCCGATGGATGCGCCGGAGGTCGCCGTAGACGAACGCGTATCGGGCCTTGGTCTCGTCGGTCGCCCCCTCAGTGAGACCGAGGTGCCACTCGGCGTATTCGTCCCACGAATGCGACTCCAGGTACGCATTCTCGTCCTCGGCGCTGGGCTGGGACTCGCCCCAGTCGCTGTCGAGGACGTACTGCCGGGCATCGATCAGTTGCTCCGCGCGTGCCACTGCGCGCTTGTTGACGGTGTAGGAGGCCATCGCCCCATTATGCCCGTCGCGGGTATCCCTACTCCTCGCCGATGTCCTCGTTCCAGATCTCCGGATGTTCGGCAATGAACTCGTTCATGAGCTGGACGCACTCCTCCGAGTCCAGGTTGACGACCTCGACCCCGCGGGCACGCAGGTAGTCCTCACCGCCCACGAAGGTGCGGTTCTCGCCCATCACCACGCGCGGGATGCCGTACAGCAGGATGGCGCCGGTGCACATGTCGCACGGGGAGAGGGTGGTGTACATGGTCGAGCGGCGGTAGACGGAGGCGGGCAGCCGCCCGCCGTTCTCGAGCGCATCGGTCTCGCCGTGGCGGATGGCACTGTTCTGCTGCACACGCCGGTTGTGTCCGACCGCCAGCACGGTGCCGTCGTCGGCGACCAGCGCGCCGCCGATCGGCACGCCGCCCTCGTCGCGGCCGATCCGCGCCTGCTCAATGGCGTGCTGCAGTCCGGCGTGGTCGCGGTCGAGCGTCTCCATTGGTCCTCCTAGGTGGTCAGCTGCGACGGTAAGGCTTGAGATAGGCGCCGGGGTAGGCGACGTTGCGTCCGGACAGCGCCAACGCGCCGATGACGACGAGGTAGGGGAGCGCCAGGAGCAGCTCGAACGGAAGCTCGCCGAAGCCGGGCAGGATGCGCAGGCGGAACTGGAGCGAGAAGACCAGCGCGAACAGCAATGCGCCGATGACGCCGCGCCCGATGCGCCAGCGGCCGAAGATGACGAGCGCCACGCACACCCAGCCGCGCCCGGCGATGATGTCGAGCGTGAAGCTCCCGAGCAGCGCGAGCGTGATAAAGGCGCCGCCGATCGCCATCAGCGCGCCGCCGATCATGAGGGCCAGGTAACGGGTTCGTGCAACGTCGACTCCCGCCGCATCCGCAGCTTCCGGATTCTCGCCGACGGCCCGGATCTCGAGGCCGAAGCTCGATCGCTGGAGGACCCACCACGCGGCCGGCACGACGAGCAGGAAGGCAACCCAGGTCAGCGCGTACTGGTCGAGGACGGCGCCGATCTCTCCGAGGCCGCCGAATGGGTTGACGATCGGCATCGGCTCGACGCGCTGGAGCTCGCCGCCGGCGAAGATGAGCCGGTTCGCGAATTCACTGAGGCCGATCAGCCCGATCGTGAGGCCGATGCCGGACACGTGCTGGTTGGCACCGAAGGTGACGGTCATGAGCGCCATCACCGCCCCGGCGCCGATTCCGACGACGATCGCCGCCGCGAGCCCGAGATGCGGCGAGCCGGTGGCCCAGGCGGTGGCGAAGCCGGCGAAGGCGCCGGCATACATGGTGCCCTCGATGCCCAGGTTCAGGACCCCGCTGCGCTCGGCGTACGTCTCGCCGACGGTGCCGTACACCAGCGGGGTGGCGTTGCGCAGGGTGGCCGCCAGCAGATCGACGAGGAACGTCATCCGGGCTGGGCCTCGGCCGCGACGTCACCGGTGACCGAGCCCGCGTCGCCCGAGTCCGAACGCCTGGAGCGATGGCGCCGGACGGCGAGCAGGGCGACGGTGGTGAGCAGCAGGACGCCCTGGACCACGGCACCCAGCTGTGACGGGATGCCCAGCGAGCGCGCCGCCGAGCTTGCGCCGACCGTGAGGTCGCCCAGGAAGATCGCGGCGATCGCGACGCCCGGCATGGTCAGTGTCCCCAGCGTCGCGACCACGATGCCGGTGTAGCCGTAGCCGGGGGAGAGGCCGCCGGTCAGCCGGTTCTGGATGCCGGCCACCTCGCTCACGCCGGCGATGCCGGCGATGGCACCGCTCACGAGGGCCGCGCCGAGCAGCGTGCGCGAGACGTTGATGCCCGCGAAGCGGGCGCCATGCGGGCTCAGGCCGGCCGCCCGCAACCGCAGGCCGGCGGGCGTGCGGGCCAGCAGGTACCAGGCAACGGCGATGATCACGAGCGCCAGCACGAAGCCCAGGTGCAGGCGCGACCGCTCGATGAGGGCCGGGAACTCGGCGGACGCGGCGATTCGCGGCGACTCGGGGAATCCGCTGACCGGATCGCGCCACGGTCCGTGGAGCAGGCCGTTGACCAGCAGGAGCGCGACCGGGTTGAGGAGCAGGGTGGTGACGACCTCGTCGATCCCGAACCGAACCCGCAGCAGCGCCGGCACGAGCGCCCAGGCGGCGCCGCCCAGCGCGCCGCCGGCGATCATGATCGGCAGCGCCAGGATCGGCGGCAAGCCTCCGACGAGCGTCCCGATGCCGGCCGCCGCAATCGCGCCGAGCAGCAGCTGGCCCTCCGCGCCGATGTTCCAGTAGCCGGCGCGGAACGCGATCGCCACCGCCGCCCCGGTGAGCATGATCGGGGTGGCGCTGACGAGCACCTCGAGCAGGGTGAACTGCGAGGTCAGCGGCACCACCACGAAGGCGGCGTAGGCCTCGATCGGGCTCGCGCCCGCCACGATGATCGGGCCGGCCGTGATGGCGAACGTGATCAGGATGGCCGCCACGACCAGCACGGGCGTCGACCACGCCGAGATCCGCATCAGGCGGCCTTTCCGCGGCCGGCCATCAGCATGCCGAGCTCTCCGACGTCCGCAGCGGCTGTCGCTGTCTCGCCCACGATGCGGCCTTCGTACACCACGACCAGCCGATCGGACAGTGCGAGCAGCTCCTCGAGGTCCTCGGACACCAGCAGGATGGCGGCCCCATCGGCTCGGCGCTCCAACAGCTGCGAGCGGACGTACTCCGTCGCGCCGACGTCCAGCCCGCGCGTGGGCTGCGACACGATGACGACCCGCGGATCGCGCGAGAGGACCCGCGCAAGCAGCACCTTCTGGATGTTGCCTCCGGACAGCGTCGCGACCGGATCGTCCGGCCCCGCCCGAATGTCGAAGCGCTGAATCAGCTCCTCGGCATGCCTCCGAACGCTTCCCTCGTCGATGCGCCCGCCGCGGCGGAAGTCGTCGAGGCGTTCGAGCACCAGGTTGTATGCGACGGACAGGTCACCGATCAGGCTGGCGTGCCGGTCCTCCGGGATCCGGCCGACGCGCGCGCGCATCATGCGCGCAGGATCTGCCCCGGCCAGCTCGACGTCATCGACGGTGACCGACCCACGCGTCGGGCGCCGCATGCCGGAGAGCACCTCGACCAGCTCGGTCTGGCCGTTGCCCGAGACGCCGGCCACCCCCAGGATCTCGCCGGCGCCGACGGTGAGCGAAACGTCGGACAGCGCCGGCAGATCGTTCGCTCCGGTGGCGTGCAGCTCGCGGATGCGGAGCGTCGGGGCGGCGGAAGGGGCCGGGGCGTCGGTCGGGCGCTGGACGCCGAACGTGGGACGGCCGACCATCATGCTGGCCAGCTCGCGATCGTCGGTCGTGCCGGGGACGGTGCCGACCAGCTTTCCGCGGCGGAGGACGCTGACCCGGTCGCTGATGGCGCGCACCTCCGCCAGCTTGTGGCTGATGAACACCACCGACAGCCCATCTGCCACGAGGGAGCGAAGGGTGGCGAACAGCGCATCCACCTCGTCGGGGACCAGGACGGCCGTCGGCTCGTCCAGGATGAGGATCCGGCAGTCGCGTGACAGCGCCTTCAGGATCTCGACACGCTGCTGCTGTCCAACCGACAGGTCCTCGACGCGAGCCGCCGGATCGACGCGGATCCCGAAGCGGTCCGACGCGTCTGCGGCGCGCCGGCGAGCCTCGGCCAGGTCGAGGCCCATGCCCCGCGATCGGCCGAGGGCCAGGTTCTCGGCGACCGTCATCGGTCGAACGAGCGCGAAGTGCTGGGTCACCATGCCGATCCCCGCGTCGATCGCGTCGCGCGGCGACCGGATGGCGCGCGGCTGCCCGTCGACCAGGATCTCGCCCGCACTCGCCTGCGTCAGCCCGTAGGCGATGCGCATGACGGTGGTCTTGCCCGCCCCGTTCTCGCCGAGGAGCGCGTGGACCTCGCCGCGACGGACGTCGAAGTCAACGCCGTCATTGGCGACGAGGTCGCCGAATCGCTTGGTGATCCCGCGCAGCTCCAGGGCCGGCGCGATGTCGGTCACGCGCCCGCGCCGGCTACGCGTCGGGGATCGTCGAGCCCGGCGGCGTTGCCTCGTTGATGTCGACCCGGAACGTGCCCGCCCTGATCTGCGCCTCCCGCTCCTCGACCAGCGCGGCCAGGTCATCGGGGATGCCGCCGGGCACGTCGGCGTTGATCGGCGCCAGCGCAGCGCCGCCCTTGCCGACCATCGAGAAGTCCTTGAGGTCCTGCGCCGTGTACGAGCCGGCGATGACCTGGTCGATGACGTATTCCACCGTCGGCGCCATGTTCCAGGTCACGCTGGTGGCGACGTGGCCGGGCGCGAGCTCCTGCTGGTCGCTCATGTTGCCGATCGCGACCAGGTCGTTCTCCTGGGCGGCCTCGATGACGCCGAAGCGCTCCGCGAACAGCACGTCCGCACCGGAGCCGACCTGTGCCAGCGCCGCCTCCTTGGCGGCGGCGGGGTCGAACCAGCTGTTGAGGAAGCTGACCTGGACCTCGACGTCCTCGTTCGTCTCCTGCGCGCCGGCGATGAAGGCGTTGACGATGCGGTTGACCTCCGGAACCGGGAAGCCGCCCACGACGCCGACCACGTTCGACGCGGTGACGCCGCCGGCGATCATGCCGGCCAGGTAGGCCGGCTCGTGGATCCAGTTGTCGAAGACGCTGAAGTTCGGCTCTGCGGGACCGCCCCCCGAGCCGAAGACGAACGCGACCTCCGGGTAGTCCGCCGCGACCGCGCGCGCCGCCTCCTCGTTGCCGAAGGCGTCGCCGAAGATGATGTCGGGCGCGGTCTCGGCGGTCTCGCGCAGCACACGCTCCATGTCGCCCGCGTAGCCGATGTCGTCGGTGAAGGTGTACTCGATCCTCCCTGCCTCCTGCTCGGCAAGCAGGGCGGAATGGATCACGCCATCCCACGGCTCCTCGATCTGGGTGGCGTAGGCGCCAAAGACCGTGACCGTGCCGTCAGCCCCGGTCGAGGGCGCCGCCGTTCCTCCGCATGCGGTGAGCAGCAGCAGGACGCTGAGGGAGAGGACCAGCGAGGCGCGCAGCGGCCTGTGGTGGGAGATGGACTGCGTGCGTCGAACGCCCATGACGGAAACCTCCTGCGGAACGGCTCGGGAAGGAACACGTGATCAGGCGACGTAGCGTACGTGATCCGTCCTCGCCGACGCACCCGTATCCCGGCCGATTTACCATCGGGGCATGAGCGAGTTTCCATTGCCCGGCATGGGCTCGGCCGTCGTGGCGGTGGCCGCACCGGGCACCGGAGAGGGCTGGTGGGCCGGCTCCTCCAGTGCGGCGCTGGACGACGACGGCACGTTCGTGATCGCCTACCGGGTGCGCACCGGGCACGCGGGGCGCGGCTCGACCGTGGTCGCACGATCCGAGGACGGCGAGCGCTTCACCACGGTGGCGACGCTCGACCAGGCGCGATTCGACGCGGCATCCATGGAGCGCCCGGCGCTCGTCCGGACCGACGACGGCCGCTGGCGCCTCTACGTCTGCTCCGCCAGCAAGCCGCCGAGCAAGCACTGGTGGATCGATCTGCTCGAGGCCGATGATCCCGCCGGATTCTCCGCCGCCGAGGCGCGAACCATCTTCCCCGGCGACGAGCACACCGCGGTCAAGGACCCGCTCGTCCAGCGCACGCCGGCGGGGGGGATGGCAGGCATGGATCTGCTGCCACCCACTGGACGAGCCGGGCGAGGAGGACCGCATGACGACCGCCTACGCCACGAGCGCCGACGGCATCGAATGGGAGTGGCACGGCACCGTGCTCGCGCCGCGGCCCGGGACCTGGGACCAGCGCGGTGCGCGGCTCACGGCCGTCCTTGCCGACGGCCGCGCCGCCTACGACGGTCGAGCCTCGAAGGAGGAGAACTGGTTCGAATGCACCGGCCTCGCCCGCCTGACCGGCTCGCGGCCGGGCGAGCTCGAGCAGGCCGGCGACGGCGCCGTGCGTGACGTCCGCTACCTCGACGTGCTACCCCTCCCGGGCGGCTACCGAATCTGGTACGAGGCCCGACTGCCGGACGAGAGCCATGAGCTGCGCACCGAGCTCATCGGCGCCGATGCATCGGGTCAGCCTGAACGCGCCGCATCGGGGTGAGCGTCGTCCACAGCACGGCGATCAACAGCAGGCCGACGCCCAGGACGGGCAGGCCGCCCCACTCGCCGAGGGCGCCGGAGGGCTCCGCCAGCGTCGCGGTGTCCGGGAAGAGATCCGGGAACTGCTTCGCGATTGCCGTGGCGAGCGCGCCTCCGATGACGGCCATGTGCTCGTAGGCATCACGCGTGATCTGGTAGCCGCCGCTGAAGTCCTCATCGGCGAAGGCGTCGACCTGGTCGAGCAGGTGACCGGTATGCAGCTCGAGCACGTCCTCCAGGGCGGGTGCAGAGAGCTCCGCGTTCGCCGATGACAGGAACGCGGCGAAATCGGCCCGGTAGTCGTCCAGCCCATCCGCGGCCGCCTGGCGCCCGGGGAGGTCATCTTCTCGGGTGGCGGTCACGTAATCCAGGTAGAGGCCGGTGTGCAGGCGCCACAGGTCGCCGAATTGGTCGCCCGCCGGCTCGCCGTAGATTCCGGCGATCGCTCCGGTCAGCTCTGCGGAGTTCGCCTCGAGTGCCGCGGCAGCGGCCTCGAGGTCCGGGGCCTCGCGCAGGCCAGCGCGGGTCGACATGATCGCCAGCAGCGCATGCTCGCCCAGCATTCGATCGAGGGCGAGCGCCAGGTCGACGGTTGGCCCGAAGGCCACCGGTTGTCCCGGGAAGCGGTCCGGGAACTGCTGCACGATTGCCTGTGCCAGCCCGTCGGCGATGACGAACATGTGCGCGTAGGTCTCGCGGATGGCGGTGTACGCGGTGGCGTAGTCGTCCTCCGCGAACGAGGCGACATGCTCGAGCTGCGCGACGTGGTCCTCCAGGAGGTCGACCACTGCCTGGCGGGGCAGGTTCGGGTTCGCGCCCGAGAGAAGGTCGGCGAGATCGCCGGTGTACTGCTGAAGCCGATCGACCGCCCGAGCGGTGGCGGCTTCGTCGCCTTCGGCGAGGCCGCGCGTGTAGTCGACGACGTAGGCGATATGCGCCCGCCACAGTTCGCCGAACGCCGAGCCCGCGTCCTCTCCGTACACCGTTTCGATCAGCCCGACGACGTCGACCGTGTTGGCCTCGAGCGCCTCTCCCGCCGCGCCGAACGCCTCTCCCTCCTCGAGTCCGGTCCGCATCGCTTCGATGGTCAGGAAGGCGTGCTCGGCGAGCGCCCGGCCGAGGGTGATCCGAAGCTGCGAGGCTGGCAGGTCGAGCACCGTCACGCCCGCCACGGGTGAGGCTGTGCTGGCGGTCAAGCCGAGCACGACGGCCGCCACGACCATCGCTCGTGTCAGGCGCCCTTGAGTCGCGGTCACGGCAGGTTCCCTTCCGGCCAGATGGCCTAGTACGTGATCTCCACGTCATTGATGTAGAGCTCCGCGGCGGGGCTGCCCGCCGGGAGTCCGAAACAGATCTCCTGTGCTCCGTCGATCGGGTCGTTCGCGGAGACGGCCGCGCGCCCGAGCACCGTGCCGTCCTCCCCCATCGCCACGACGGTGGCCGTCCCGTCCGGCGCCAGCCCGACGGTCACCTCGTACCATTGCCCGAAGCGGGATGTGGAGACGACGAGCGCGTGGCTCGAGCCGAGCAGCTCCACCGCTCCGGAATTGCTCAGCGCCACGGCGACGATCGCCTCTCCGTCCGGCCCGACGAGCTCGACGAGCTCGGAGCCGCCGAGAAGCGCTCCCTGCAGGCGGAGCCTGACGGCGACCTGCGTCGGAGCCGCCGAGAGGGCATGGCACACGCTCGACGGCGAAGCACTCCCCGAGAGGCGGAGGCTCCGGTCGACGGCCGTCGGGACCGCGGCGACCGAGAGCGCATCATCCGGGCCTGCCAGCTTGAAGCCGGCTGGCGCGTTGCTGCCCATCTCGACGTCATCGAAGGTCCAGCTCTCCACGGCCGGCACGGAGGCCGAGGACGGCGGACTGGGTACGGGCGTTCCCGTGGACCCGGCGACCGCGCCGGTCGTGGGTGGAGTCTCGATCGCCACCTCGTCCGCCGGCGGCCGGGGTACTTCCCGCGGCCACAGGGTCAGCGCCGCGATCACGACCACGACGGCCGCGACCCCTACGATCCCCACACGCACGGGCCGCGCGCGCTTCCTCCAGTCGAATGCGGTGCGCGCCGCCCGGACAGGCGGTCGCACTGTCGGGAGGGGCCACGTCGGCTGAGCCGCGTCATCGGCCCGGCGCAGCTCTTCGACGGCGAACTCGATGCTGCCCAGGGTTCCCGCCAGCTGGCCCAGGAGCTCCTCCACCGCTCCTCGGTCAGGCGCTCGTGACGCAGCGAGGGCATGTTCGGCGGCCTCCTCCGCCGCCCGGCGTTTGACCTCCAGCTCGAGGAGTGCGTCGCCGATGGTCGAAAGGCCACCAGCCGCGCCCCCGTCAGCCAGCGCGCGAAGGTCCCACTCCACCTCCTCGAGCACTCCCAGCGCATCCCGCGCCGCCCGGATGCCGGCCTTGGGCCGCTGGGTTCGCAGCTCCCGGCAGGCGGCGCACCGCAGGGCACCCTCGAGGCCGCAGGCGGCGCACAGGTAGGAGCGGCACGCGAGGCAGAACGACGCTCCTCCACTCCCGGTGAGCGCCGTCGACACGCCGCAGCGCTCGCAGAAGATGTGGCCTGTGGCACGAGGGCCGATCACGGCGCGATTTCCCGCACGGAGGCGCTTCGGGCACGCGCAACGTCGGGCGACCGATTGAGGCGGCGCGGGCACATCTTGCGCACAATCCCCCGACTGAGTAGCTGCCTTGGCACGGCGGGCGGCGAGGCCCGGTGAATCTAGTCCCTGGCTACTTTGGCGTCAACGCGGGCCGGTGGCGCCAGGCTGGTGGCGACGCCGTCGATGCTAGAAGATTGCACCCACGCAGGACACGAGCAGCCAGATGACGAGAATGACGCCGATGACGACGCCGAGCAGGATGCGGCCCATTGCTCCTCCATCGGTGTGGGTGATCTGTCGCCGGGTAAGCAAGGCCGATGCCGCGGTCGCAGCTCCGGTCAGGGGCGGCGCATGACGTACTGGATCAACACCATCTCGCGTGACCATGTGGTGGCCGGCATGCAGGGCGGCTTCACACAGGCGAACCATGGCCGGCCTCACGCCCTGCGCCGGCTGAGGAAGGGCGACCTCATGGCGTTCTATTCGCCCCGCACCAGCTATCCGGATGGTGAGCCGCTGCAGCGGTTCACCGCGATCGCCCGCGTGACGGACGACGAGCCGCACCAGGCCGAGATGCGGCCCGACTTCCGTCCCTGGCGGCGGACGGTTGAACCGATCGAGGCCGCGGAGGCGCCCATCAAGCCGTTGATCAAGGACCTTGCCTTCATCCGCGACAAGCCGCGATGGGGGTTCGTCTTTCGTCGGGGCATGTTCGAGATCGGGGAGGACGACTTCAGGCGCATCGCCCTCGCGATGGACGCGATCGTGTGAGGGTCCGAATCAGGTCCCTGCCAGGCGCGCGATCACGGGCGACATGACCGCAAGGTGCTCCGGCCGGAGCGCGATGTAGCTGATGCCCCAACGCTCGCGGCGGGCGACGAGGGTCGCGGCCATCTCCTCGGAGTCGCCGACGAGGAAGTGCGGACTGCGAGGCAGCTCGTCCTCGCTGATGCCGTAGGCCCGTTGTGGGGGAGGGCCTCTCCGCTGCCGGAAGATCCGATCGAGCTCGAACAATGCGATGTTGAGCTCGAGCACCGCCAATCGCTCGCCGGCCGCGGCCCGGATCCATCCCACCTTGCGATCGATCGCCGCCTCGGTGACGTCGGTCCGGGTCGGCGCCACCGCCGGGCAACGACCTGGGGTCGAGCCCCACGATATCGGCCTCCCGGGCGGCGAAACGCAGGACTCGCGGACCGCCGCCGCCGACCATGAACGGCGGGTGCGGCCGCTGGACCGAGGTCGGCAGATCGCGCTGGTGCATGGCGGGGTAGGCATCGTCGCCGGGATGGTCGATCCGCCCCTCGCTCATGGCCTGCTTGAGCATGCGGAGGGACGCCTGCATACGCGCCACCCGCACCGCCGGCGGATTGAAGCTCAGCCCCGCCGCGTCGTACTCCACCCGGTTCCAGCCGGCGCCGATGCCGATCTCCAGCCGGCCGCCGGTTATCGCGTCGATCGTCGTCAGCTCCTGCGCCAGCACCGCCGGATGGCGCAGGTCATTGTTCAGGACGAAGGTGCCGATGCGGAGGCGAGTCGCTTCCGCGGCTGACTGGAGCAGGGGCAGGGCGGCCCATCGGCCAAGGTGGTCGGTCCCGAGCAGGACGCCGATGCCGGCGGCCTCGGCTCGGCGGGCAAGCCCCACGACTCCGTCGCGGGTCGCCGTCCTCGAGTCGAGAATGAGCCCGAAGCGAAACGGGCGGAGCCCAGGCGAAGATGTCACGTCGTCTCCGATTCTCCCACCTGCCGGCCGCGACCCTTGCCAAGCAGTGGCCGATCCTGCCAACGCTGCCCACGAAGCCCGGCCCGGACCGCTCACTGTGCGATCGGCCCGGATACTGCTCTACGACACTCGGAGGTGCATTCGAATGGACGATCAGCAGGCGATCGAGCGGTACCGGTACATGCTGCGAACCGCGCCGCCGGAGGACATCGAGCGCGCACACGAGGAGGCCTTCGAGCAGCTGACGCCGGAGCAGCGCGGCGTCGTGCTCAAGGCGCTCGCGAAGGAGGTGCCCGGGTCGGAGGCCGCTGCCTCCGACGATCCACGCTCGTTGGCGCGCATGGCGACGCGTGCAGAGATGCGCCAACCCGGAACCATGGAGCGCACGTTCGGCGGGATGCAGGGACCCGGCCTGGGCGGGATGTTCCTCTCGACCCTGGCGGGTGCGTTCGTCGGGTCCGCCATCGCCGACGCATTCTTCGACAACGATCCGGGCACCGATGCGGGTGCGAGCGATGACTCGTCCACCGAGGGTGAACGGCGGTGATGGCTTCGGCGACTTCGGCGGAGATTTCGGCGGCGGCGACCTCGGGTAGATCCAGGTCAGGTCGCCACCCTTATGGCGAGGGCCGCCAGCCCAGGAACTCACGCGCCCGGCGGTTGCTGACGGCGGCGTCGTCGTCCACCACGTTGTAGACGCCGGCCGGACCGTGGTCGACGGCGAGGAGGGTGGCGCGTGCGGCCGCGCGCACGGAAACTCGCGGCGACGGGGCGGTTTCGGTCTCCCAAGCGGTGCTCGGCCCGTAGAAGAAGCCGTATCGGAGCACGACGCCATCGAGGCCGGGCGTCCGCGTCACAAGCCGCTCGAGCTCGACGATTCCGCGCAGCGAGGCGTCGGCAGGGTCCGACGTGGGCGTTCGCAGCGGGTGGCTCTCATCGTGCGGCAGTGGGCCGTCGGCGTAGAGCCAGGCGCCGCTCTGCGCGATCAGCCGGCGCGTCCGGGCAGCGAGCGCTGCCTCGACCAGGTTCCGCGTTCCGATCTCGCGAAGGCGCCCCGTCCTCGCCACGTCCTCGGGACCGAACCCGTGCGCCAGGTCGGTCAACTCGTGGATCACGATCTCGGGTCGTGTTCCCAGCACGGCTGTCCGCATTGCATCGGCGTCGTACGCATCGACGATCACAGGCGCTGCGCCGAGGCCCTCCAGCCAGCGGGCTCGGTCGTCGGACCGCGTCGTCCCGGCCACGGCATGACCCGCCTCGACCAGCATCGGAACGAGGTGGCGGCCGATGGCACCGGCTGCGCCCGCGACAAAGATCCTCATGCCACGATCGTACGCGCCGCGGCCGGGGCGTCAGGTCGCCTCGGCCGTCGCTTCCGCCGCGCGAATGCGATCGTCGGTGACGATCAGGCGGCCGGCGACCGAGACGATGATCACCGCTGCCCCGACGGCGAAGGCCACCCGCAGCCCGAAGGCCTCCGCGATGAGGCCGGCGGCGAAGGCGCCGATGACCTCCGCGAGGTTCGCGAGCGTTCGGTGCGTGGCATGCACCCGCCCCATCAGGCTCGACGGCAGCAGGGACTGGCGAAGCGACACGTTGGTGATGTTCCACGCCATGATCGCGATGCCCCCCGCGAAGAAGCCGGCCCCGATGACGAGCGCGTTCGCGGTCAGCGCCGGCACCAGGATGACGAGGCCGAACAGCAGCTGAGCGCCCGCCAGGACGTTCGGACGGCCGAGGATGGAAACCGTCTGCGTCGCGACGAACGACCCGATCAGGCTGCCGATGCCGAAGGTGACGAAGAGCAGGCCGTACTGGGGCTCGCTGAGACCCATTGGTCCCGGGGCCACGGCATAGAGCGCCAGCAGGGCGAAGAACCCGGCTGAGCCGAGGCGGCCCATCGCGACCATCCCGCTCAGCGTCCGCAACAATGGATGCCGGGCAAGGAACCCGATCCCCTCGGCGATGTCGGCATGCAGGCGCCGCCCTGGGCCGGTGCGCTCGCTTCGGAAGCCGCCCGCAATCAGGAGCAGGCCGACCGCGGCGAGCAGGAAGCCCAGTGCGCCGGCGCTCAGGGCCAGCGGGACGGACACTGCGATGAGAAGCCCGCCCAGCGGTGGGCCGACGAATGCGTTCATCATCGTCTCGGCCGCGAACAGTCGCCCGTTGGCCGTCACCAGCCGATCACGGCCGACGAGTGCCGGAATGATCGCCTGGGCATTCGTATCGAAGAATGCCTCCCCGGTCCCGATGACGAGGGCCGTGGCGTAGAGAACGGGCATGCTGAGTGCGCCGGCCACCGCGATCGCCGCCAGGACGGTGATCACCGTGAAGCGCAGCAGCTGCACGGCGAGCATCGTCCATCGCCGGTCGAGGCGGTCGGCAAGCCCGCCGGCGAGGAGGCCCACGGCGATGTTCGGGATCCTCGACGCGATCGTCACGGCAGCGATCTCGGCCGGCGACCTCGTCAGGCTCACCGCGATCAGCGGGATGGCAACTGCGACGATGCCGTCGGCAAGGTTCGCCGACACTGAAGAGATCCAGAGCCGCCAGAAGTTCGCCGGCAGCCCTCCACCGAACGCGGAGAACAGGGCGCGCGGATGGAGACGGGGCAGCCGTGGGGACACCGCCCGATCCTAGCGTCCGATACCGACGGGCGCGCCGTGGGCGAGCGCGGGCAGAAGGACGGCGATCCGCGCCCGCAGCTCGGCCGCCGGCGTCGCCGCGCAGCAGCGGCCTCCCAGCGCCGTACTCGGCAGCAGCCTGGCCAGTCAGGATGGTTGCCGGGCCGCGCCGTACGAATACTTCTCGGGTCATCTCGCGCAATGGTTGAGTGCCGTATAGTCGAGACATGAGCACATCGAGCGTGCGCACGCGCAAGGTCATCGTCGTCGACAACAGTCACGTGGCCCGGCGGGTGGGGGAGCGGATCCGGCAGGCACGCACGCGGATGGGGCTGACGCAACGCCAGCTGGCCGAGGGCCGCTACACCGCGGCCTACATCAGTGCGCTCGAGCGCGGGCTCGCGAAGCCGTCGATGGCGGCGCTCACCTTCCTGTCCGAACGCCTCGGCGTCTCGGTGCCCGATCTCGTCGCCGAGGAGCGCCCGGCCGCCGGACGGCTCGAGGCCGACCTGCTGATGGCAGCGGGGACGGCGCAGGAGGCGCTGGACCGCTACGACGACCTGCTCAGTACGGCGGGCGATGACCGGCGAAACCGCGCGGAGCTCCTGCGGGGCCGGGCCGAGGCGCTGTGTCGCCTCGGAAAAGGCCACGAGGCCATCGGGCCGGCCAGCGAGTCGGCCCTGCTGTTCGATGGGCTTGCGGCGCCAGCGGATGCGGCGATGGCGCGCTACTGGTTGGCAGGTGCGCACTACCAGGAGGACAACCCCGCCGAGGCGCGCGGCATCCTCCAAGAGCTGCTGGCGGCCGATCGCGCCGGCCTCGCCGTGGCTCCGGACTTCCGATTCCGGCTTCTCGCCGCGCTCGGCAACGTCGAGGCCTGGGATGGCGAGACGGAACGCGGGCTGAGCTACCTGGAGGAGGCGCGGGCGCTTTCCGGCGACATCACGCTTCGTCAGCGCGCCGCCTTCCTCTCGGCCATGGCGCTGCAGTACCGGCACGCTGGCGACCTCGAGCGGTCGATCCGCGTGGGTCACGAGAGCCTGGCCCTGTACCAGGCGGCCGATGCCGAGCGCGAGGAAGGGGCGCTCGAGATCAACCTGGCCCTGACCTTCATCCCGCTCGGCAACCTGGAACGTGCCGGCGCCCACCTGGGCCGTGCACGCGAGATCGCGGCGCGTTTCGAGGACCGGCGCATCGACTCCGACGTGGCGGAGGCCGAGGCCCAGCTCGCGTTTGCGCGCGGTGATGAGCAGCTGGCGCGCGACCGCGCGGCCGCGGCGCTCGATGCTGCGGCGCAGGGTGGCTCGTACCTCGCGGCGGTTGGCGCGCATGTCACGCTGGCCCGGATCGGCCGCCGGCATGGGGAGCGTGGGGTCGCCGAGGCCGAGTACGACAACGCCACCACCCTCCTCCGTGAGCATCGCGGTCACACGCGGACGCGTGACGTTCTCGCGGAATGGGCCGACTTCCGGACCGAGGTAGGCGATCTCGCCGGCGCCAAAGAGCTGTACGCCGCCGCGCTGGGGCGGGGCACCGGAGTCACCGTCCGGCACTGACGCCCGACGGGTGGGCACGGCCGGCGAGCACTACCGGCTTGTTTCTACAGAGGCGTCAGTGGCGGTTCAGCGCGGAATCGGCGGCTGGCCATCGGCCAGAGCTGCTGCCGCGGTCAGCAACGTGAGGATGACGGAGAGAGCCAGCGAGATCATCGGCGAGCGGAATCGATGCATTGCGGGGTTCCCTTCCCGCTCGCCAGCCGCGGTGGCCACCCGGAGGCAGCCGATGGTACCGGCAATCGCCCCCGCTAATCAAGTATTATCAACGCACCTTTGGGCTCGCCTCGAGGCCATTTGAGTCGGGGGGAAGGCGGCGGAGGCAGGCCGCCACGAACCGGCGGTCTGCCCTCGCCGTTCATCGCCTGTGACCTGCCGCCGTATCCTCTGTCGATGAGGCGGATGTTCCCGTCGCGATCCTCGGGCCTTTTCCTGGCAATCGCGCTGCTGACTGCCTGCGCCACCACGGGACCGCCGTCATCGGCTCCCGGCGGGCCATCGAGCGGTGAACCCTCGTCGGACCCATCCACGGCCGCCATGCCCGAACCGAGCCCTGCGCCATCGGCGTCCACGCCACGCTCGATCGCTCCCGAGCCGGCCTTCAGCGTCGAGACATTCGCCGTCCCGCCCGGCTCCGCGCCGCACGACGTTGCCCCGGCCGTGGACGGCGGCATCTGGTACACCGCCCAGGGAAGTGGCGAGCTTGGCTGGCTCGATCCCGGCTCCGGCGAGGTGCGCGAGGTCGCACTCGGAGCGGGGTCACGGCCGCACGGTGTGATCGTCGGGCCGGACGGCGCGCCGTGGGTCACCGACGGCGGTCTCAATGCCATCATGCGCGTCGATCCGGAGTCCCTGGAGGTGACGGCATACCCCCTGCCGCCCACGGCGCCGGCGGCTAACCTCAACACGGCCGCCTTCGACGGCGACGGTCTGCTCTGGTTCACGGGCCAGGCGGGCTTCTACGGCAGGCTCGATCCGTCGACCGCCGAGATGCGCACGTTTCCGGCTCCCCGCGGACAGGGCCCGTACGGCATCACAGCAACACCGGACGGCGAGATCTACTTCAGCTCGTTGGCCGGCAGCTACCTGGGCGCCGTCGATCGGACCAGCGGCGACGTACGGGAGCTCGATCCACCGACCGCCGGCGCAGGACTCCGGCGCGCGTGGGCCGATTCGCAGGGGCGGATCTGGGTCAGCGAGTGGTTCGCAGGACAGGTCGGCGTCTACGACCCCCAGACGGATGCCTGGCGCGAATGGCCCCTGCCGGGAGACGCTCCACAGGCGTATGCGGTGTACGTCGACGAGACCGATGCCGTCTGGCTCACCGACTTCGCCGCGAATGCGATCGTCCGATTCGATCCCGATTCGGAGACGTTCATGTCATTCCCTGCGGAGAGCCAGCCCGCCGACGTGCGTCAGCTCCTGGGGCGGCCGCGCGAGGTGTGGGGAGCCGAGTCCGCTGCCGACCGCCTCGTGGTGGTGCGAACGGACTGATCGATGGACATCCTCGCCATCGTTGGCATCGTGGCAATCCTGCTCGTCAAGGAGGCCGGCGTGCCGATTCCGGTGCCCGGCGACCTCATCGTCATCGGCGCCGGCGTGGCGTTGGCGGGCGATCCATCGCTGGCGGCCGTGGTGCTGATCCTGGTCCTCGCGGCGGGTTACGTCGGCGGCAGCATCCAGTTCCTCCTGGCCCGCAGGGTCCTCCGCCGGCCGCTGCTCGCCGCGCTGGCCCGGGTCGGCATTGGCGAAGTGCGCATCGAGGCGCTTGCGGCTCGCCTGAGACGATCGGGGGCGCGCGGGGTTGCGCTGGCACGGATGACCCCGGGTGTCCGGATTGCGGCGATCGTGGCGGCCGGCCTGGCTGCCATTCCATACGCCGCGTTCCTCACGGGATTGGTCGCGGGCAACGGTGTCTTCGTGGCCGGCCACTTCGTCCTGGGCTACGCGCTCGGAGCGTCTGCAGCCGGGGTGATCGGCAGCGCCGGCGGCGTCGGGCTGATCATCGTCGGGGCGAGCGTCCTTGCTCTCGTCGGAGCGCTGGGATTGGCGTTCGTGCGCAAGTCGCGGCGCGTGGCGGTCGAGGGTGGCCCGGCGCCCGGTGATTGGGCCGACGCCGCCTGCCCGGCCTGCCTGGCCGTGTCGATCGTGCAATCTCGCGCGGAGTGAGCGCGGCCCCGCGAAACTGGTCCGCGTCCTGCAGCCCTCGGCGTCGCAGAGCACCCAGGAGGAACGAGATGCGAGCTGTCGAATGTCCGTGCGGTGAGTACCTGGATGGGTCGAACGACACCCAGCTGTTCGAATCGGCGCGACGTCACGCCGACCAGGAACACGAGGGCAAGTACACCGATGCGGACCTGCGAATCCTGATCAGTACCGCCGCCTATGACGCCGGCCGCGAGGCGACTGGCTGAGGGATACCCGGCAATCGGGCCGGAATTCATCGTCATACTTCGGGGATGCGCTCGACCGTCACCCGGATGCACGTCGGCGGGTTCCTGGCGCCCGAGTCCTACGGGCCGAACGAGCGCCTCGTCGTCAATGCGTGGCTCGTCCGTCATCCGGAGGCGAAGCTGCTGGTCGACACGGGCATCGCCGAGCACATTCCGGCGGCCGACGTCGAGGAGCTCAAGTTCGTGCGCGTCCCCATCCTCGACGCGCTGGCAGCGGCCGGAGCCGCCTCGGACGAGATCGATGCCGTCGTCAACTGCCACCTGCACGCCGACCATGCCGGGGGCAACGTCCACTTCCCGCGCGCCCGCATCCTGGTGCAGCCGAGGGAGCTGGCCGCCGCGCGCGAGCCGGGCTATTCGGTGCTCGAGGATCTCGATCTCGACCGCGGCCGGTACGAGCAACGCGAGGGCGAGTACGACCTGCTCCCTGGCGTCCGCGTGATCCCGACCCCCGGCCATTCGCCGGGACACCAGAGCGTGTTGATCGAGACCGATGTGGGCCGCCTTCTCCTCGCCGGCCAGTGTTACCGAGATGCCTCCGGCTTCGCCCGTGCCATCACGGCGCTCGAGCTGGCTCGGGCGGGCCATCCCGGCGCTCCCGAGGCGCCAGCCTGGCTGCCGCGGCTCCTGGAGCTCGAGCCTGATCGAGTGGCCTTCGGCCATGACCGCGCCATCTGGGCCGCGGACGCGTAGGGGGTACCATCTGGACCATGACGAACGCGGCGCCGGTGAATGGACGCGAGCTGCCCGGGGAGGCGGAGTCGTGGCATCGGCTGCACGAGCTCATCGACCGGATCTCCCCTGAGATGGCCGAGGTCCCGGGCTATTTCGAGGAGGGCTGGACGGCCAAGGATGCCGTGGCTCACATCGGCACCTGGATGGCCGAGGGCGCTCAGATGCTGCGTCGCATCGCGGCGGGGACCTACCGCGAGGGCGAGGTGGACGTGGATGCGGAGAACGAGCGCTTCCTGGCCGCCATGCGCGACATTCCGCTCCAGACCGTGCATCTCCAGGTTGCATCGGCGCATGCCGAGCTCCTTCGCGCCTGGGCGCAGCTGCCGGAGATCACGCCAGCCGCCGAGTACTGGGTGCGAAAGGCGGGACCGGAGCACGTTGCCGAGCACCTTCCGCGGCTCGAGACATGGATCGAGGAGGTCACGGGACGGCGTCGGTGAGGCAGGGTCGGGCGTCGTCGGTCACGGATCTCGGCGACGGAACGATCCTGCGCGAGGGCGGTGTTCCCGAGCGCGAGGCGGCGATCATGGAGCTGGCCCGCTCGCACGGCTTTCCGGTCCCGCGGGTCCATGATGTGCGGCCGGGGGCCCTCGTCCTGGAGCGCATCGATGGACCGACGATGGGGCAGGGGCTGGCGCGTCGCCCGTGGCGGCTGACCCGGGACATCCGGACGCTGGGGAAGCTTCACCAGCGGCTGCATGCCATCCCGTTCGAGGGCGCTTCGCTCGTCCATTTCGACCTTCACCCCGACAACGTGATGGTCTCGTCGCAGGGCCCCGTTGTGATCGACTGGACGAACGCGCACGCCGGCAGTCCGGACGCGGATGTGGCGATGACGTGGATCATCCTCGAGACGAGCGCAGGGCTTCCCGGCCGGCTCCTGGCATGGGTCTTCCGTCGCAGAGTCGGGCGCGACGTGGTCCAGCGCGGCCTCGCGGATGCCAGCGCCTTCCGGCTGAGCGACCCCAACGTGACCGAAGATGAGAAGGAACGGGTGCGCAGGGCGGTCGCCCATCTGTAACTGAATCGGCTGCGCAAGCGCCGAACCTGGTCCCAGAATGGCCGCGATGCAGAGCTCGATCCGCGCCGCCATCCGTCACCCATCGGCCCTCCTGCTCGCGGCCCAGCTGCTGGGGGTGGTGCTCTACCCGTTCATGGACGGGCCCGCCGGACGCGCTGCGCTGTCGCTCTTCGGGATCGTCGTCCTGGTCCTGGCGGTATGGGCGTTGCGCACGACGCCCGCCCTGACCTGGGTGTCGGTGCTGCTCGGGCTGCCGGTCGTCGTCCTCACCATCCTCGAGGCGCTCCAGCCCGCCAACGAGGGGATCGTCCTGTGGTCATCGGTGCTGCATGCCGCCTTCTACCTGTACACCACGTACGGCCTGCTCCGATACATGTTCAACGACTACGACGTGACGCGCGACGAGCTCTTCGCCACCGGCGCGACGTTCACGGTTGTGGCGTGGGCCTTCGCCTACCTGTACGTCGCCTGCCAGGTCCTGTGGCCGGGCTCCTTCACGGCCGCGATCGACCCCACCGCTCAGCGGACCTGGTTCGAGCTCCTCTTCCTCTCGTTCACGACGCTCACCAGCACCGGGCTCTCCGACGTTGTGCCCGTGCTGGCCCAGGCTCGCTCGCTCGTCATGATCGAGCAGGTCGCGGGGCTCATGTACGTGGCGCTGGTGGTCTCGCGCCTGGTCGGCCTGACGCTTGCACGACATCGCGCCTAGCCCTCGGTGAGCTCCGTCACCACGTCTCGCAGCTCTGCGGCCGCATCGGCGACGGCTGGCAGATCACCATCGTTCACCAGGCCCTGGATCTCCTCCAGCATGACGTTGATCCGAGTGGCGTCGGCGGCATCGAGGGTCTGCAGGATCCTGTCGCGGACGTAGTCGAGCGCGAACAGGTCGCCGTTCACGGCTGCGGCGTCCTCGGCGTTTGCATCGAGGCGCACCTGGGCGGCCCACAGGCCGGAGCGCGCGAGATCGACGTCGGCCACCGGCCGGTGGCGCAGCTGCAGGTCGAGGCTGAGGCGAGCCACCTCGATCGCGTGGTGGGCGGCCGCGCCATCCTCGGCACTCACCGAGTCCACGAGCGTTGCGAGCGCATCGGTCATGAGCGGTCCGATCAGCGCGGGGACATCGCCGGTCGCGATGCCATCCCAGGCGGCGGTCACCTCGTCGACCGATCCCGACGCGGCCTCCCATTCCTCGGCTTCGACGGCGCCCAGGACGTCGAGCGCGCCCGCCTCAAGCGTGGCCAGCGCTTCCGGTACGGGCTCGTCGACGGCATCTGTCGGCACGGCAAGGGCCAGCGCCTCGGTGTCGCCGCCGCCCGACGTGGAGAACTCGCCATAGCCGGGGGCGAAGTACTTCTCTTCGATGGCCCCGTCCATGTGGAGCTCCTCGATGAGCAGTCCGCCCTCGATCGGGCCGAACGGACCGTCCAGGGGTTCGTCAACCGCCGTGACCGTGACCTCCTCGAACACGAAGCCGGGGATGTTCTCGGGCCGATACACGACCCCGACCTGCGGATCGGCAGGCATGATCATGGCGGCCTGGCCGTCGGTGCCCGCGATCCAGGTGCCGTGGGTGTCCACGATGGCGCCGTCGGCGAAGTTGAAGACGTCCTCGCCGAAGTACCAGACCGATCCGTCATCGGCCTGCGCGTAGAAGTCGTAGGCGACCTCGTGCAGGCGCCCGTCCAGGAAGGCGACGTACTGGCTGACGAGCGTCGCGACCTGCTTGCCCTCCCACTCGATGATGCGCGGGACCGGCAGCAGGGTGACCTCGGTGCGGAAGGGCAGGTCGTCGACGGTGCCGACGAGCAGGACCGACGCCTGGCGCGACACCGGGAAGAGCGGGTTGGTGATGTCGGTCGGGTTCGAGAAGGCGGGCATAGTCAAGTCGACCCGCTCGCTCTCGGCGGCGACGGGGAGGCTCTCGACGGCGGGCTGGGAGATCTGCTGGCCGCCAGCGCAGCCACCGGCTGCCAGGACCGTCGCCAGCGCGAGAGTGGACACCTGATGGCGGCGCATCTCTGGCCTCCGGTTTCAACGGTTCAGGGTGGATGGATGGTCGTCAGTTGTCGTTCGGGCCGTCCTGGTCGTTCGCGCCATCGTCGTCGGGCTCTGAGCCGATGACGGCGAAGGCGGCGTCCAGGTTGACCTCGACCACGCTGCCGTCGTCCAGCCGGATCTCGATCCCGTACGCCGCCCCGTCGTCACCGATCTCGGACTCGATCACGGTGCCGCCGCCGGTGTGCGCCAGCGCCGCCTCGGTCGCGCGATCCAGGTCGGTACCGGTCAGTGGAGCGTCGGTGTCGGGGCCGCCGTTGGCGACCACGATCGTGGCGCCGGTCGCGATGGCGACGACGGCGGCCGAGAGGGCGATCAGACGAGTTCTGCGATTCATGGCGATGGCCTCGTGCGTGGTTGGTTGCTGAGGCGATCCTGCGCCACGCTCGATGAGAGGACCGTGAGTGCACGGTGAGGTTTTCGGGGCAGTCATGTGCCCGGGCAAACCGGTTAGGCGGAGCCACGTGGAAACTGAATCACCACCGATGCCCCGCCCCCCGGACGGTTGGCGGCCACGACCGATCCACCATGGGCATCGGCGACAGCGCGCACGATGGCCAGCCCGAGCCCGGCGCCGCCGTGCGACCGGCTGCGTGCCTCGTCCGCGCGGCTGAACGGTTCGAAGGCGCGCTGCAGAAAGCCGGCATCGAAGCCGGCCCCGGTGTCGGTGACCTCGACGGCGATCGAGCCGCTCTCGTCGCGCAGGTCGACGGTCACGCGCCCGCCGCGCGGCGTGTGGCGAACGGCGTTGTCGATCACGTTGCCGAGCGCCTGCCGCACGCGGGCCGGGTCCAACTCGGCGTGTTGCGGGTAATCGGCGCCGGTCGTGCCGATTGAGATCCCGAGCTCGGTCGCGCGACCAGCGAAGCCGGCGACGATCTCGCGGACCAGTCGGGCCGCATCGAGCGCCTCGCGGCGTACCGGCAGGCGGCCCCCCTCGCTGCGGGCCAGGACGAGGAGGTCCTCTGCCAGGCTCGTCAGCCGATCCGTCTCCTCCGCGGCGCTGTGCAGTGCCGCGACGAGCTGGTCCGGGGTGCGAGCGCGCCGGAGCGCCAGCTCCAGCTCCGCTTTGAGATTGGCGAGCGGCGTCCGCAGCTCGTGGCTGGCGTCGCCCACGAACCGGCGCTCGCGTTCGACGGCTTCCTCGAGGCGCCCGAGCATCCGGTTCAGGCTCTCGCCGAGCCGGGCGAGCTCGTCGCCGGTGCCGGGAACCGCCAGGCGCCGCCCGTGGACGGCGCCCGAGATGGCCTCCGCCTCCAGTCGCAGTCGCTCCACGGGCCGCAGCGCTGCTCCAGCCACCAGCCAGCCGACGCCGCTGGCGAGTGCGACCGCCACGGGCCCCGCGATCAGGAGCTGGCCGAGCAGGAGTGCCAGCGCCTCCTGCTGATCCTCGAGCGAGGCGCCCACGACGAGCGTGCCGCTGCCGGCAACGGTGACTGCAAGCAGGCGGGCCGGAACCACCTCCTCGGCGGTCGTGACCAGGCGCTCGAAGACGATCTGGCCCTCGAAGCCATCGGGCGCGACGAGCGGCTCGTCCACGAGGCCGTCCGACGACTGAAGTACGCGGCCCTCGTCGTCGAGGAGCTGTGCGAAGGCTTCGTCACCCTCCACCAGTGCGCCCCCGCCGACCAGGCCGCCCTCGCCGATCCGGGCGAGGAGTACGTCGGCCCGCGAGCGCAGTCCGGCGTCCACCGCCGCGAGAAGCTCCGCCTGGACTCGCAGGAAGAGGAAGGCGCCGAGCGCGACGAGCACCGCGGCCATCAGCACGCCCGAGACGAGCGTCAGGCGGGCGCGAATCGGAAGTCGCATATCGGGGCCCTAAGCCTCGCGGAGCCGGTAGCCCGACCCGCGCACCGTCTCGATCGAGCGCCGCGCGAACGGGCGGTCGACCTTCTCGCGAAGATAGCGGACGTAGACGTCGACCACGTTCGAGTCGCCTTCGTAGGCGAAGTCCCAAACGTGCTCGATCAGGCGGGTCCGGCTCAGCACCTCGCCGGGGTGACGCAGGAAGTACTCGAGCAGCGCGAACTCCTTGGGTGTCAGCTCGATCAGCACGTCCCCTCGCGTGACGCGTTTGGTGGCCGGATCGAGCGCCAGGTCGCCGGTCGTGAGCACCACCGGCCGTTCGCGCGGCCCGCGTCGCATGAGCGCACGCAGGCGCGCGAGCAGCTCGCTGAACGAGAACGGCTTGGCCATGTAGTCGTCCGCTCCCACGTCGAGGCCGGCCACGCGATCGATGACGGCATCGCGGGCAGTCAGCATCAGGACGGGCGCCCATCGGTTCGCCGTCCGCAGCTGGCGGCAGACCTCCAGCCCATCGAGGTCGGGGAGCATGACGTCGAGCACGATGGCGTCGTACGGGTTCTCGGTCCCGGCCCAGAGGGCTTCCCCTCCGGTGCGCGCGACGTCGACGGCGTAGCCCTCCTCCTCGAGCCCGCGCTTGAGGAGGCCTGCCATCTTCACGTCGTCTTCGGCGACCAGCACGCGCATCGGTCAAGCGTAGGGCCGATCGCATGAGAGATGGATGAGAGATCGCGCCGCCGTCGCGTCCCGATGACGAGGTTGTGTCCGGGCGGCACGAACGGACCGGTTTGTTGGGCCCCTCCGCCGCGCATGTGCCACCGCGGCACGCTTCGGCCAGGATCGGTTGCCCTGGCGGTTGATCCGGTGGGTTCGTCGGCGGATATGTGCGGCCCACGCATGCCGACGCTAGCGACACGGCCGAATGAGCAGTCTGAATGGCCGATGCGTGCCGCCCCGGCACATGCGAAGCGCGGCCGATCGTACGGCTCAGGGTTGCCGGCCGCGCCACTCGTCGGCCAGGATGGCGTACACCAGCTCGCTGACCCACTCGCCCTTCACGAACTCGTTCTCACGCAGGTGCGCCTCGCGACGCATGCCGAGCCGCTCCAACACCCGAGACGACCGTGCGTTTCGAGCGTCCAGGCGCCCGATGATGCGGTGCAGGTCGAGTTCCTCGAATCCAAGCCGCAGCATCACGGGCGCGGCCTCGGTCGCGTAGCCGTGCCCGTGGTGGTCGGGATGGAGGACGTAGCCGATCTCGCCCTGCCGATGCTCGCGGCTCGCGCGAAGGAGCGTGACGTGACCGATGAGCCTGCCCGACTGCTTGAGGACCGCGGCGAGGGCGAGGTCGTCATGATCGTCGGCGATCGCGGTCATGGTCCTGCGACGGTCGAGCAGCGAGCGGGTCGCGTCGAGGTCGAGTGGCCGGTTGTACAGGTAGCGCGCCGTCACGTCACGCCGCTCGATGTCGTGGAGATCCTCCAGGTCATCGTCGACGTACGGGCGCAGCAGCAGCCGATCGGTTTCCAGCGGATAGGCCGGGCGCAGCATCGGCTCCGTCGTGGTCATCAGTCGCGTCCGTCGGGTCCGCCCACCGCGAGGGCCATCAGGACCGCGGCCACCAGCCCCACGACCGCCGCGATGCCGAACATGACGGGCAGACCCCACGCTCCGGCCGCAAATCCGCCCAGGCCCGGGCCCACGATCAATGCCAGGCTGAACACGACCGCCGTCAGGATGCCCTGCGCCGTCGCTGCCGTGCCGGCCGGCGCGTGGCGAGAGACGTAGGTGACGCCGCCGACGAGCAGCAGCCCGAACCCGGCGCCGTGGAAAAGCATGGTGAGGGCGGCGAGCACAGGATGGGCAAGGAGCGGGAGGGCCAGCGCTCGAAGGGCGAAGGCCGCCGCGCCAGCGATCAGCAGGCGCCGAGCCCCGAACCTGGCTGCCAGCGTCGGATAGGCCCACATGATCGGGACCTCGACCATGGCACCCAGCGCCCACGCGGAGCCGACCAGCTCGCCGGGCGCGCCGATGGCCAGCAGGTGGATGGAGAGAAACGCGTTGATCGCCATCGATGCGGACCACACGCCGAAGGCGGCCAGCAGGAACGACCGGAGGGCGGTATGCCGCAGCACGAGACCGATGCCGGACAGCCTCGGGAGGGGAGGCACCAGCCGCCCGGTGCCGCGCAGCAGGAGCGCAACGACGGCGGTGATGACGAGGAGCGGCACATACACCGTGAAGAGGCTTGCGATCCCGCTGCGCTCGATCAGGAAGCCGGTCACCCACGACGACGACGAACCCGATGGAGCCCCACACCCGCAGGCGGCCGTAGTGCTCGTCATCGCCGCGCGCGGCTTCGAGGGCGCGGGTGTCGAGCATCGGCGTGATGCCGGCGAGCGCGACCGACGTCGCGATCACAGCCGCCGCGATGGCGACCGGCTGCCGCGCCAGTGCGAGCGCCAGGGCCGAGACCGCTGCGAGGGTCGCCGCGGCCGGCAGCAGCACGCGCGAGGTGGGGTAGCGGTCGGCCAGCGTGCCCCACAGCGGTGCGCCGATGAGCCCTACCGCCGCGGCCAGCGAGCTGAGCAGCCCAATCTCCCCGAGGCTCAGCCCGACTGAGCGGTAGTAGACCGGGAGGTAGGGAAACGAGGCGCCGATCGCCCCGAAGAGCGTGGCGAAGGCCGCGCGTGCCGCGACGGGGGATGACACGGCGCACAGCGTAGACTGCCGGCGATGGACGCGTGCCGGGTCATCCTGATCGGGATGATGGGCAGCGGGAAGTCGACGATCGGGCGGCTACTGTCCGAGGCAACCGGCTGGCCGTATGTCGACAACGACGAGCTCGTGCAGCAAGCGCACGGCAAGACCTCCCGCCAGCTGCTGGCGGTACGAGGCGAAGAGGCGATGCGCGCGGCCGAGTCGCAGGCGCTGAAGCGTGGCCTCGAGGTCCCCGAGCCGACCATCATTGGCGCGGCGGCGGGCACGATCCTCGATGCCACGAACCGTGAGCGGCTGCGCAACGGAGGCATCGTCGCCTACCTCCGCGCCGATGCCGCCACGCTCGAGGCGCGCGCCGCCGGTGGAGACCATCGGCCCTGGCTCGACGGCGCTGACAGCTCCTGGATTCGGGAGGCGGTTGAGCGGCGGGAACCGTTGTACGAATCCGTCGCTGACATCACCGTGGACACCGGCTCCAGCTCCGCCGAGGCCGTGGCCGACGAGCTGGGACGGTGGCTCCTCGATCACGCCTCGTGCCGCGGTCGCGCCGGCCCCGAGGCCAACCCGGTTGGCCCTGTGACCTGGGAACCGCCGAGTGGTCGGTCGTCCGCCACGTCGGGTAGCCAATTGACCGACGAAGAGCCCGATCCCGGCCGTTTGGTCGGCCCTTGAGCCCCCTCGCCGGTCACAACGCCAATTCGGTTGGCACTACCAGGGACACCGGATCAGGAGGCCGAGCGGGACTCCCGCACGGCCGCCATGAAGGCGCCGACGCGCGCCGGATCGACCGGGTTCCAGGTCTGGCCGTCGACCTTGAGGCCGGAGCCGACGATGACGCCATCGGCAACCTCCACGAAGCGGCCGATGTTGTCGGCCCGCGCGCCGGTGTTCATGAGCACCGGCACCCGTTCCCCGACGGCCTCCTTCGCCTCCCGAACGGCGGCGAGGTCGGGCTCGGCGCCGGCCATGGGTCCCGCGATGAGGAGCACGTCGATCAGCGAGGAGGTGACGGCGCTCCGTGCTCGCTGTGCCACGGACCGTGATCCGAGTGGCGACGCGAACTCGGGCGTGATGTTGGCCATGACCAGCACGTCGTCGGCGTCCAGCAGGCGACGGTAGCGATACAGCTCGGCCGCGTCGGGCGCCCAGACTCCCATATCGCTCTCGTACGCCCCGGTCACGACGGCTCCGGCTTGTTCGGGTCGAAGGTCGCGTCGACCATCGTGTGCATGAGCGAGAGTCCGATGCCGACGGTGAGCCCCAGGACGATGCCCTCGACGAGGGTGTCGGTGCCGGTCGCGGACGCCAGCAACCCGACGGCGACCGCCATCACGAGGTAGGCGAGCGCCGGGATCGCGTAGGTGGTCGGCTTCATCTGCGGCAGAGTCTTCTCCGGATCCCAGCCGATGGATCGCTGCCAGCGACGCCCGAGGAAGGCCGGCGCGTACCACAGCGCACCGAGCAGGAAGTAGATGAGCGCGCCGACGATCACGGCGAGCCAGTTCAGCTGGCCCAGAGAGTCGAAGCTCACGAAACGCTCCTCCGTCTTGTCCGATGCGGTCCGCCCCGCATACAGCCTACGGGTGTGCGCAAGCGCGTGGTCGATCACCTACCGTATCGGGCCATGCCGGCCAGGAAGGTCCTCACCCGCCGCGACCTGAACCGGTCGCTCCTCGAGCGGCAGATGCTGCTGCGCCGGGTGGATCGTCCGGCGCTCGAGGTCGTCGAGCGCCTGGTCGGCATGCAGGCGCAGGTCCCAACGGATCCGTACATGGCGCTCTGGTCGCGGATCGAGGGCTTTCAGGCGCACCAGCTGTCGGAGCTGATCGCCGAGCGGCGGGCGGTTCGCGTGGTCGGACTCATGCGGACGACGATCCACCTCGTCTCCGCCCGTGACGCGCTCGCCATCCGGCCGCTCATGCAACCGGTGCTCGAGCGGGCGTGGCGCTACAGCCCGTTCTCCCGGCGCCTCGCCGGCGCCGACGTGGACGAGGTCGTCGCGGCCGGGCTCGAGCTGCTGGCCGAGCGGCCATACGTCGCGACCGAGCTCGGCAAGCGACTCCAGGAGCGCTGGCCGGAGGCCGACGCGAACTCGATGGGCTACGCCATCCGCCACCTGGTGCCGGTCCTGCAGCCGCCGCCGCGCGGCCTCTGGGGCCAGGGCGGCCTGGCACAGGTCGAGACGATCGAGCGATGGCTCGGCCGTCCGCTGGATTCGAATCCATCCGTCGACGCGCTGGTGCTGCGCTACCTCGCTGCTTTCGGGCCGGCCACGGCCAAGGACGTCCAGGTCTGGTCGTGGCTGACCGGCATCCGCGAGGTGCTCGAGCGGCTGCGCCCCCGCCTCCGCACGTTCAGCGACGAGAACGGCCGCGAGCTGTTCGACGTGCCGGACGCGCCCTTCCCGGACCCCGACACGCCCGCTCCGGTGCGCTTCCTGCCGGAGTACGACAACATCGCGCTCTCGCACGACGACCGGATCCGGCTGATCGACCGAAGATTCAGCGAGGCGATCTGGATGCGCGGCTCGATCCTGGTCGACGGCTTCGTGCGCGGAACGTGGTGCATCGACACCAAGCGCAATCAGACCGTCGTCCGGATCGGCCTGTTCGACTCGCTGACCGGCTTCGACTGGGCCGAGGTCGAGGCAGGCGGGCCGGCTTGCCGAGTTCCTGGTGCCGGATGCTCGAACGCGCGACATCCGCATGGGCGAGATCGGGTGACCGGCACCGATCCTGCCGCCGGGCAGCGCAGGCAGCAAGGAGAGCACGAATGGCGCAGGCGACACGCGAATTCAAGGTGACCGACTGGAAGGAGGAGAGCTACACCGAGCTCGAGTCGGGCAAGCTCACCCGAGCGAAGGTGACAGCCGAGTTCAGCGGCGACATTGCCGGCAGCGGCCGCGTCGAATGGCTCATGTGCTATCGCGGTGACAAGACGGCCGACTACGTCGGTTTCCAGGACATCGAGGCCACGCTCGACGGTCGGCGGGGTGGATTCGTGGTCACCTCGACCGGCACGTTCGACGGCAAGGTGGCCGAAGGTCCGTGGACAATCGTCGAGGGCTCTGGCCGCGGCGACCTGGCCGGTATCTCCGGCAGCGGCCACTTCAGCGCCCCGCTGGGCGGTGGTGCGACGTACCGGCTCACGTACGAGCTGACCTGACCGCGGGGTTTAGACTCGCTGCCATCGCAGGTCCCGACCGAGGAGGAAGGCCGTGCGCTACGGCGTCATCGCCAACACCCGCTCGAGCGCGCCGTGCTTGCGTCCGGGCGAGTTCCGACGCCGCTCATCGACACGTACGCCGCCGCGTTCGGCGAGACGGCCCTCGTCGCTACCGAACAAGGGCTGTTCGAGGCATTGGCCGATGGGCCGCGCGACGCCGCGGGAGTCGCATCTGAGGCGGGCACCGACATGCGCGCCACCGAGAAGGTCCTCAATGTCCTGACCTCGATGCGCTACCTCCGCTACGGCCGCGACGGGCGCTACGCGCTGACCGCGCTCGCGCGCCGATTTCTGCTGGCGGACGCGCCGTCGTCGGTCCGCGATCTGGTGCTCATGCGCCGTCTGGAGCTCGCCTGGATCGATCGTCTCGGCGAATTCCTGCGCTCCGGCGACCCGCTCGACGTGCACGGGACCATGACTGACGTCGACTGGGGCCTGTACCAGCGGGGCATGCATGCTCAGGCGGCGCTCTCGGCGTCGGAGGCGACGCGGCGCACACCGGTGCCGAAGGGTGCCCGCGACATGCTCGACATCGGCGGATCGCACGGGTACTTCTCCGTAGCCCTGTGCCGCCGGCACCAGGGATTGCGATCTACCGTGCTCGACCTGCCGCAGGCGGTCGAACACGCGGCCCCCATCCTGGCGCGTGAGGGCATGGGAGAACGCGTGGCGCTGCGGGCCGGCGACGCGCTCACCGACGACCTTGGCACGGACGCTTACGACCTGGTGATCATGTGGAGCCTGGTGCACCACTTCGATGACCCGACCAACCGGTCGCTGGTCGCCAGGATTGCTCGCGCGCTGCGTCCTGGCGGCGTGCTCGTCATCGGCGAGGCGATCCGTCCGGCGTCACCGGCCAGGGCGGCCCAGTTCAGCAGCTTCTTGGACCTCTATTTCGCGCTGATCAGCGAGGCGGGCACCTGGACGTTCGAGGAGATGGCCGAGTGGCAGCGCGCCGCGGGGCTCGTGCCGAGGCGTCCGATCAAGATGGTCATTGCGCAGGGGATCGGGATGCAGGCGGCCGCACGGCCGGTCGGCTAGCGTACGAGGGTGCGCGAGGATGTCAGTCGGCGCGCGCTGCCGTGGATCCGGCGACCCGTTCGCGAGGGCGCCGAGCGTTACCTGCTGGTCACGCTCGTCAGCTTCGCGGGTACCGTCATCGGCACGCGCTGGTTCCTGACGATCACCGGGTTTCCCGAGATCGGCGGCGGCGACCTGCATATCGCGCACGCCCTGTGGGGCGGGGCCGCCCTGTTCGCCGCGTCGCTCCTGCCCATCCTCCTGGCGGGCCGCTTCGTGTACCTGCTCTCGTCCTTCCTGGCCGGCGTCGGAATCGGCCTCTTCATCGACGAGGTCGGCAAGTTCATCACTGCGGAGAACGACTATTTCTACCCGGCTGCCGCGCCGATCATCTACGCCACCTTCCTCCTCGCCGTCCTGGTCTGGCTCCGCGCTCGCGAGCCGCACGACCCCGATCCCCGCAGCCAGCTGCTCACCGCGCTCGAGCTGTTCGAGGAGTCGGTCGAGGGTGACCTTCAGAAGCGCGAGCGGGACATGCTGCGCGACCGCCTGGCGGTCGCCGCCGCGAAGGCGGCCCAACCGGAGCAGCGTCGCCTGGCTGCCGACCTGCTCGCCTTCGTCGAGGCAGAGGAGCTCTTCGTCGCGCCGGACCCGGCCGTTCGTTTCGGCGGCCTCCGCGCTCGCCTGAGCGCCGGGTCGCGGAGCTGGCTTGGCGGACGCGGGCTTCGGATCGTGCTCATCGTCGCGCTCATCCTGACCGGAGTCGGCCAGGTGCTGGCCCTCGTCGGGATCGGCTCGGAGGTGAGGTTCGATCTCTCGCAGCCGATGAGCCCGTTCACCCTGTTCCAGCTCGGCCACCTCGTGGTCGAGGGTGTTGCCGGCGCGCTCCTGCTAGCCGGTGGCATCCTGGTCGGGCTGGTCGGCCGGCACCGGCTGGGCTGGACGCTCGCCTATTTCGGCCTGCTGGTGGCGCTGACGCTGGGCGACCTGATCAGCTTCTATATCCGGCAATTCGACTCGATCGAGGTCGCTCTCTGGCACCTCGTGCTGCTGGCCGCGGTGGTCGGTTATCGCGTGGAGCTGCGCACGGAAACCCGGCAGTCACGCTGAGGAGATGGACCGATGAGGATCGCTCGAACATCCGAGACCGCCCTCGAGCCGATGGCGACCGACACGTTTTCCGGCACCGTCCGGCGGCGCGACCTCGGACGCATCGAGGCGCTCGAGGGCACCGCGCTGGCCGTCAGCTTCGAGGCCGGTGTGCGCACCCACTGGCACCGCCACAGCAATGGCCAGGTCCTGTTCGTCATCGAGGGAGCTGGCCGCGTCGGCACGCGTGACGGCCAGGTCGCGGCGATCCACGCCGGCGATCTGGTGGAGGCGCCGCCGGACGAGGAGCACTGGCACGGCGCGGCGGAGGACGGGTCGGTGACGCACCTGTCCCTCGCCTTCGGGGAGACGCTCTGGCTGGAGCCCGTCAGCGGCGAGTGATCGCTCCTCCAGCCAGCGTCGCGAGGCGGCTCGCGGCCTTGGCCAGTGTCTCTTCACGCTTGGGGAAGGCGAAGCGCACCTTCGTGCGCCCGAGCTCCGGACGTGAGTAGAACGACGAGCCCGGGACGGAGGCGACCCCCGGGCGCTCCGTCAGCCGTCGCGCGAAGGTGACGTCGTCCTCGTCCGTGACGCCGCTGATGTCGGCCATGACGTAGTACGCGCCGTCCGGCACGAATGGCCGCAGCCCGGCTGCCTCCAGGGAGGGCAGGATCAGATCTCGCCGGCGACGGTAGTCCGCGGCGAGGCTCGCGTAGTAGTCGTCCGCCAGCGCCAGCGCCACCGCCCCTGCCGCCTGGAGCGGTGCGGCCGCCCCGACCGTCAGGAAGTCGTGCACCTTGCGGATCGCGTTCGTCAGCGGCGCCGCGGCACCCACCGTCAGGAAGTCATGCACCTTGCGGATGGCCGCGGTCAGCAGCGGAGAGGCAATGACCCAGCCCACGCGCCAGCCGGTAACTGAATAGGTCTTGGACATTGCATTGATGGTGACCGTGCGGTCGGC